>JAITBO010000165.1 GCA_031283505.1 Treponema sp.
ATTACCTGGCTATGCAGAATCAGAATGCTCTTTGACGTATCGGACTTCTACCGCCCCGGAAAACGGATAGTAAAAGCCAGGGGCAAAGAAACGGAAATAAATACCTATGAGATTATCCCCCTGGATGAACTTTCCTATGAGCAACGTATGTGTGTTGACGGAATAGATTACCGGGGGCCGGAAGGAATACCGGTTTACAAACTTCCTGACCGGGACAAAGAATTCAAGAGGTTTGCGGAATGTACCGCCCTTCTATTCCCGGATGTGTTTGAAGAACCGGGGTTTATGAAGAACGTAGCAATCTGCCTGAAGGTAAAAGTAAAAAGGGGACTGAAAAGAACCGCCGCCTATTTACACGGAGAATAAAAGCATCCGGGGCGTCATCTGACCCCCGCCCCGGACAATGAAACCCTCTAATCTCTTAATCGTTTTGATTAAAAAGATTGTTTGGTTCCCAACGGGAACCGTTAAAAAATTATATCATACCTTGCGGAATGTTTACAAGCTCTTGAATGTCTTGTGTTTTCCGGGATTGCGGAATCGCGCCATAAAGCCCCATAGAAAAGCACAAACTAAAAAAGGTACAAACAGCCCCGATCAACGCAATACGGGCAATCCGCTGTACAGCCGGAGGCTGCCTACAACAAGCCCGTGATGTCCTTTTTGTCGTTCTTTTCCGGCTTGTGAATAAACGCTCCGGGAATAGCATAGCCAAGCCCCGGATTGTCCAGGGAATGGACGAAAGCGCCTATGTTGCCGATAGAGGCGATCACGCCATTTTTCAATTTCCCTTTTTCGCCATAGAGGATCCTTTCCCCCACGTTGAAACCGGGAAAAAGCCCCTTGCGTATGGACCATGTGAACCCGGCAGGATCGGCCTGGTACATTTCACGGCATACTTTTTGAGTAATACGCCTTATCGTGGCTACGCGGTCCTTTTTGGTTTCCGTTTCCTCAAGGGCTTTGCCTATGGTCCGGCACACCCGCCCCGGATTGCGATCCCGATATTCCACGATTTTCTTTTCAGTCCGCTTCCGGTTTACCGGCAATCCCAGTTTAAGCATGTTTTGAAACCTCCCCCTCAACGGCTTCCCGCCAATCGGACACAAACAGTTGGCAAAGCCACGGATTAAGTTTTTTCTTTGCCTTCACACATTCATCATGGTAAAAACAAATGCCGCAATCGCTGCGGGGATTGAGATCGAAAAATTGGATTGCTTCGCCGTGGCGCGCAAGACCGCTTAAGACATAATGAATGTCTCTATCCGTTATCGATTGGCCCCTAAGTTCCTCGGTAAGCCGATCAAGGCGAACCGGCGTTTTTGCTTTTTCCAACAACGGAATGATTTTTCCAAGGTTATATTTTTCTGTATCCGTTAAATCAGGATAGTCAAGTTTTCCGGGGCGGCCCTTTGGCAACTCCCAGTATTCCCTTAAAATCCTTTCGCGTAAGAGCGCCGCAACTTCACGGCCATTGTGTGAAGCTCCGGCCTCCTCCTCAAGCCGCGCCATGCTCACCGGTTTTTTTTCTTTTCCAAGAAAATCCACTATTCGTCTTTCCGTGTCTCTCATAATCAAAGCCTCCAGATGTTTTTTTGGGGGATCGCATGATCCCCGGTAAGCGCATTGTCTCTTGCAGGGCAGGACGGCTTTCCTCCCAGAGCGGTGCTGATAAGCGGGCTAAACAGACCCGCGATCTCCGCTTCCATGGCAGCCGGATCGATACCCCCCTTGTTTTCCGGCCAGGCGTTGCTTTCCTGCCGCATACTCCCTCCTGCAATAAAAAAGGGCAGCCAGATTCAAAGGCGTGTAAACCCACGTCTTAAAACCCGGCTGCCCCTGTTGGGCATACCACATGTCCCGAATCATCGTCCGGAGCGTCTTGATGATACCCCTTTATTATAACCTGGTGAAGCCTTCACCGGCATGGCCTCTCGGAAATCCCCCAGGAACGCTACAGCGGCATTGTACGGGGCGCATGGATGCCCGAATGAAGAAAAAAACCCAATCCGGGGCAACAAACCCCCGCGGAAGGGCCTTCTCGTGCGTCCCGAAGGGTTTTTTGCGGGGATCTGTCCGGTTACTGCGTAACCGGCTGCCGGGGTTTCAGTTTGCCCTGACCGGAAAGATTCGCGATTCTTGAAGAAAGCCCATGCCGCGCCAAGGCTTCCCTTCCCTTATTGTTTATAAAGTTTATCCGTTCTGCTGTGGTCATTCCAGCAGTCTCATCCTGGATTTTCAGGCGTATAGCGTGGATCTCCTTGACAGGCTCCAATGCCTCCAACATACCCGGATCATTGAGAAGCCGGGGATCATTCATGTATTCCTGTACCCTCTTCATAGATTTCCAATACCTCCGCTGGTTTATATATCCCTATGGGATTATATCCTTCCCGCATATTCACCCGGCGGACATGTTCAATCGTCCAAGGCCGGGCGATATGCGTAAAATTCAAGCTCACTATAAAATCTAAGCCATTGACCGTTGTCATAGCAATATGGGCGGCATCCGTAGCCCATGCAGGAGAAACAACATCCTCTTGAATATACAGAGCCGTTAGTCTGTCCGCTTCAGGGGTTACTTCAAGAACCGTTACACCATAATCGCTAATAAGATTCCACATTTTGGTCCGCTTTTCCTGATCTTCTGTATCATCAATTTCGTTTGTGGCAAAAATGGATGTGTAGGGTTCATAGTTCCCGGCTTTTATCAGTTCAAAAATCCGGTGGACTTCCGCCTTTAATTCCAGGTACGGCGGCGCCGTCCGTTTTTCATAGTAAAAGTTGAACATCGTGGTTTCAAGATAAATTTTCGGTTTCTCCATCCTCATGCTCCTTTTGCCCGGCATGGTCCGGGGCTTGGGTTTCCTCTGGCCGTCCCCACCTGTCTATCGACCCGGCAAGGGAGGGCGGCGCATGGGTGATGAAAGGGGAAGCAAGCAGGGCGCGGGATGAGAACGCCCCGGAACCGTCCCGTTTTGCCGGGTCTGGGGGTCATATCTCCTCCCCGGTGTCGTTCAGGGTGAACCGACAGGTGAATTCTTCTGCATAAGTTGCTTTCAACCACTTACCTATTCGCTCCATTTCTTCCCGGTTAAAGTTATCAATTTTCATTTTTCGAGATAGGCTTTGAGGGGCAATTTGAAGTAATTCTGCTAGCTCGCCCAACTTTTTTCCCCGCTTTATAAGCAATACCTTAATTTTCTCTGCCCTAATTGCCTTTATTGCCTGTTTCTTTGCCACTATTTCCCCCTATTCCTTAATATATACCCTCTACCTAAAGATGTCAAGTTTTTAACCTATACCAGTTAATCGGAACTTGAGATAAAAAATTAACAAAAAAAGTTAAAAGCTTATTGACATTTAACTTTATAAGGTGTATATTTTAACTATAAATAGTTAATTAAGGAGATGTGGAAATGACCAACGGCGAACTGAAAGCCAAAGTGATGATCCTGGGTAACAAGCTGGCCCCCCGCATGGGAGACCGCCGGGCCGCCTTCGTGGAAGCCTGGGCAATCGTGAAAGCCGGGGGCCTGGAACTGGCCGTCCGGGGCGTGTCCTTCGGGAACCGGCAGGAAGCCCTCCGCCGCCTGGCCGCCTATGCCCCGGATCAGGTCAGAGCCGTCCTAGTCCCGGAGCCGGAGAACCAGGTAGACCCCGCCGCCGTGGCGGTGATGGTGGGGGTTCAGGGGGGGAAGGGGCTCTACCGGCTTGGCTACGTACCCCGGACCTTGGCCCCGGTAGCGGCGGCTCTGGGCGGCAAACTCCCGGCCTTGCGGGTAGTGTCCGGTTCCTGGGGCTGGGCAAACAAGACCACCTACGGGGCGCGGCTAGCCCTGGCATTATAGGGAACCAAACGGGGGCCCTCCGGGGCTCCCCTTGCCTTGACCCGTATGGGTCAGGAATACCATGTGAAAGGAATTGAAGCATGAACGCAGACAACAACACCATATTATTACCGCTTAAAAAAGCCCGGGAATTAAAGGTACTGGGGGAGACCTTGGCCCGTCTATCGGGGAATCCGGTGATCGTGGAAGCCGCGGATGAACTTCAAAGGCTGATCGGTTATGATACTACATTTTATGACGATTACCCCGAAGTCGAACCAGATCCGCCCGTTTCCAATTCCCCTACAAGCGCCGGGGAAGCCATTGAGAATACCGCCAATGTCCTGGCTCTGGCTCTCTGGATTTACCGGAAACTTGGCGAGGACAGTACCGCTCTGGATGACGATGAGGAAGCGGGACTTGTCTATCTTCTCAATACCCTTCGGGAAAGTATACCCCGCAGATAAACGCCGGGAATCTCCGGGGCCGTATGGCTCCGATTATTAAGTAACCTACGGAAAAAGCGATGGAAAAAGAGATAACCAGAATTGTCGCAAGGCTTAACGAAAAAGGGAAGTGGATAGCCCTACAGCAGATAAAGGCCATCCAAGAGGCTTATCCAAAAGAGCGGGAAGACCCGGCCCCAAAAAGAAGATTAACGGACGAGGAACTCCGGTGCATCCTTGAAAAAGAACTGACGGATTGCCTCCGGCTTGAGGGCTATATCCTGGTCGGCTGGCGGCTTGGCAATGCTATAACTTTTGATAAACCAACAAATGGGAAGGCCCGCCTTGACCCTGGAAAATGCGCCTATCTCCCGGTATCCGGGGACCGCTGGATTTATGTGTGGGAATTCCACGGGGAATATGCAGGCGCGGAGGATGAAAGACGCTTTATCTATGTTGTAGAAAACAACCGAAGACCGGAACGCCATCAGCGCATAGAGGTACTGCATTGGTTTGATGAACCTGCCCCCGAACAATACACCCGGTATTTGCCCCGAAAACATTGCTGGGTACGTACCGTCCCCCTCTTCCTTTTTGGTGACGGAAAGGATTGGCGGCCCAGGTATCTGGCCGGGGATTGCCCTATGGAAATTGAAGTATGAATAACGATTTGGCTGTCGGTATGGAAAGGCAGGAAGTATGAAAGTACCTAAACAAAAACGGATACCCGTCAATATTTCTTTGCCGGTGGATTTCTATTGCCACCTTGAAGATTTATGGCATGACCGTTGGAACCGGGGCCATACGGTGTTACGCCTCCGGGAATTTCTGGCGGAACTGGTAAGCCTGAGTTTTCAAACCTGGCAGGAACGGAACGCCCCGCAACGTCCGGGGCTTGCCCCGGAAGAAACCCCCGCCGCCCCGGGCGATGGGGACGACTGGAGGGAAGGACCGCCAGATTCCGAGCCCTGTCTTTTGCCGGGATGGAAAGTGGGGGGACCCGATGATGTAGAAAAAAGGTGAGTTTCCACCGTTAAACCTTATTTTACCCTGCTTGACATTACCTTATTTCAAGTTCTATAAAGATAAGTAAAGATAAATTGAGTTAAAGGTGTTTCTATCGCTCATAACCCGGAGGTCGTAGGTTCGAGTCCTACTCCTGCTAGAAATACCGCCCCCACCGGTGGGGTATTTTGGACTATCTAAACGCCAGGAATAGTACGTTGTACCGTTCCTGGTGGGGAACTTCCCATTCAAGAGGCGTTCCTAATCCTTGCAGAAGCCCGAATGACATATAAGACGGCATAGAAAACCGTCTTCCGTGTTATTCCGCAAGGATTAGGGAAATGAAAAAACCTCTCTCTTTTTCAGCGTTCAAAAGGGCCAAGCGACCCTGTTATATGGTTGCCTTTAAGAATCCGCAGACCGGCAAGTACCTCCCATCAATCAGTACAAGGCAAGTAACCGAATCGGTGGCAATACAGACCGCCTTCCAGTGGTTTCGGGACGGGATGCCACCCTTACGGATACAGGATTTGGGAAAAGATTGTCTTTATGTCCGACATTCGTGGAACAGGAAATATTCGCACCTTGCGGGATGCCCTCACCCTTACCGGCATGGGTGAGAAATCGGCAAAAGTATGCACCTTTCACGGATGGTGGCATTTTTTCCCCCCTCATCCCCATTATGGCCGCCGCGGCTTTCTTTCTCCTTTAACCGCTTAAGCGCTTTCTGCTCAATTATCTTTATGCGCAGCCGGGTTAAAGCGGACATTAATGATATTTCTTCACGATCCATTTAATTTATTTCTATATTTAACTTCATTGTTTTTAATCTGACCGCAAAAAGTCTTAAAATCGCTGCTCTGCTGCGGTATTGCGAGGCCCAGTTTTGTCAATTTTCCTCCAATAGTACCATATGATCGTATAATTCTTGCTAAAGGGATTTTCGTCTCCCGGATTTTCACTATACGGGAACAATAAAAAACCGCAAAAATGATTTTGGATTGATTTTTCCTGCTGATGCTTACGGCCCTATTCTTTTTCATGTGTTGAACCAGGCCGTTTGGTATGCTAAACTGTACTGGGAGTATCAAATGGCCGCGCAGAACAGCGTCGAAATAGGTTTTGAAAAAGAGATATGGGACGCCGCCTGTGTCCTGCGGGGCAACATGGACGCCGCCGAATACAAGCACGTCGTCCTGGGCCTTATTTTTTTGAAGTACCTCTCGGATAAATTCGAGGAACGCTACAGGACCCTTAAAGACGAAGACGAGGGCTTTGAGGAAGACCGGGACGCCTACGCCGAAAAGCAGGTGTTTTATGTCCCCCCTTCCGCCCGCTGGAAAAAGATAGCCGCCAAAGCCCACGCGCCGGAAATAGGCAAAACCATTGACGACGCGATGGCGGCCATTGAAAAAGAAAACAATA
>JAITBO010000166.1 GCA_031283505.1 Treponema sp.
TTTTTTATTTGTTTTTCCCGGGGTATCCAGCGAGACATAATTTCGTCCAGTTTTGGAATTTCAATGGGTTTGGAAAGGTAGTCGTTAAAGCCCTGTTCCAGAAACATTTCCCGCATACCGGACATGGCGTTGGCGGTTAAGGCTATAATGGGTACTTCTCTGAAACGCGGTTCATCCAGGGCACGGATTATCGCCGTGGCTTCCAGGCCGTCCATTTCGGGCATCATGTGATCCATAAAAACAATGTCATATTCATATTGTTGCATCAGACTTATTGCTTCCGTGCCGCTCAGGGTCGTGTCTACCCGCACATCGTATGGGGAAACAAGCCCCTCGGCAACCGTGAGATTCGTTTCGATGTCATCCACGATCAGGATACGGGCGGCGGGCGCGGTAAAGTGGATCATATCTTCTTCAGATACGCCGCCTGTGCCGCCGTCAATGATCGCGGTGAAGGGGGTAAAATCCTCTGCCCGCTGGGGGATAATCGCCGTAAAAGTGCTGCCTTTGCCGTATTCGCTTAGGACATTTATGTCTCCGCCCATGGCCCGGCAGAGGTTCAGCGTGATGGCCAGCCCCAGCCCTGTACCTTCAACATGTTTGTTTTTTTCCATATCAAACCGGGTAAAGTTGCCGAACAATTTCCCCAGGTCTTCTTCTTTGATGCCTATGCCGGTATCGGTAATGTCGATGATAAGCGTAACCTTTCCGGCTTCGCCGAATTCGGCTTTCATGGAAAAGCGTATTTCTCCTTCGCGGGTGTACTTTACGGCATTGGAAAGCAGGTTCAAGAGAATCTGCCTGATGCGAACTTCATCGCCAAAGAGACGGCCCGGAATGTCCCGCGCTATGTCTGTTACAAAGTTCACCGCGCTGTCCGACAGGCGCATACGGATAATGGTGGTCACATCGTTCACCAGGGAAGCGAACTGGTATTCGGCGTTCACTATTTCCATCTTTCCTGATTCGATCTTGGAAAAGTCCAGGATATCGTTGATGATCCCCAGAAGATTATTGGCGGCGCTGTTTACATCGCCGCAGTAGGCGCGGGCTTTTGGCGGAAGCTCATCCCGGAGTGCAAGTTTGGAAAGGCCGATGATGGCGTTCATGGGGGTGCGTATTTCGTGGCTCATCCGGGCCAGAAAGGCCGCCTTGGCCTTGACGGATTCTTCCGCCGCTTCCCTGGCCTCCACCAGATCCGTCACATCGCTGTAACAGATAAGGATTCCGCTAAAATCGTGATTTGCGTCATCGTACATCGAAGCGGCGAAGGTCGTGTATTTTCCCGGTTTACCGTCTCCCCGAAAATCGATCTCCTCTACTGTTTCGCTGACAGTTTTCCCGCTACGCAATTTTTCCAGCCGCTCAAGGGATCGCTGTTTGTGCTGCGTTCCGACAAAACATTTGAGCAGGTCAACATAGCTCTGGTTCCGCAGTTTAGTAAAACCTCTCTGCCGCATCACTTCGGTAAAATTCCGCGAGCAATACGTTATTTCCAGTTTTTCGTTGAGAAGGATGAAAAAATCCTTGCAGTTATCCAGGAGCATGTTGAGGTATTTCTCCCGCTGCAAAATTTCCTGTTCCATAAAGGCCAGCGTCTGGGAGGCGTTCTTCGCTGTGGTGGTCATAAGACTAAGCAGACGATCTGTTTCGGCAAGGCGGCGTTCCATCTGCCGCGCCTTTTTGTGCAGGGTTTTGTTTTCCTGTTGCAGCGTCTCCAGGGCCTCGTTATTTATGCCGGCCAATCGGTTAATCGACTCCCTAAAACACGCAGGCCGTCATGGCGGTGTTTTGTAACAAGTTGACGAACCGTCCGTCCTCAAGACCTTGGGGGTATATCTCCCCTCCGGAATAGGCAAGGGTGAACGCCTTGCCTTTCAGATGTTCCTGGACCAGCGCCGATTCCCGAATCCGATCCGCGCCAAGCACAGCCATCCGGGAAACGCAGGAATAGAGCAGGCAGCCCGGTATATTCCCATGGTTCTCCCTGATCCTGCCAAGCAGTTCGTCTGAAGTTTCAATGATACTTTCTCCCGTTATATTAGTGCAGAGGGCGATCTCGGCGTTAACCGGTATTTCCCCTGTGAAGATCCCGTAGCCTTCGGGAGTCACATCCCTGCAGGTCCGGTCCAGCACCGTGCCGTCGGGACAGAAAAATACAAAGGGGATAATGCCCGAAACAGGGAGTTTGTTCGCAATCATATAGTCCCGGTATGTTTTGCCGCCAATGGAGATGAGGACCTTATCCTTCGCCATGCTTACCTGTTCCCGCAGGTGAAGGATCTTGTCCCGCTTAAGAACCGTGGTGTAAAAGGCTGGAGCCTTTTCCGCGAACACTGCTGCCAGGACGACGCCGCTGCTCAATACCTCGTCATTACAAAGGGCATAGCTTTCCGCAAATTTTTCTTTGAGCGATATGCCGACACTCCCAAAGACCGGGATATTCGGAGCTGCTTTTCCTAAAGCCTCCACTATCCGGCCTCCTCCCGGGGTCATAAGGAATGGAACATAGCAAAAAAGCATTACGGGCTTGTCCGTCCGGCCTTCGACAAGGGAGGTATAGAGCTTTCCGATTGCCTCTTGGTAGTTCTCCGTGGTGATGTCCCCGGCGGCGGCGGTCTTGAACTGGGCCTCATCGGAGGTCAGCGCCGTCAGGGAAAGTCCCATGTGGAAGCCTTTGCCGGAAACCGACCCCAGGGGGGAGGCGCAGCCCACAACGGGAAAGCCAAAAGCCCCATGCAGTCTTTGCGGTACTTCCCCGCTGAAAAAGTCCGGGGGGCAATGCAGAATCCCCAATGAATTTGAGCGCAAATTGACCTCGGGACGGATCTGCTCCCTGAGTTCCGCCGCCGCGTCTTCCACATCGTCAATCTCTTCCGTAACGCCTGAGATTACCTTGATCATAATTTTCCTCCTGTAAATTCTTTATCGTTGAGCTTTTCCCAGAAACTGAAGTTTTGGGAAAGCCTTCGTTCATTGAACAAATACGGATTTTCGCATAATAGACATTCATACTGGTGTCAAAAATGGGGGTAAGCGCCAATACGACTTTGCCGTATTTCGGTAAAGTTTTTTCCAAAGGCAAAACTCCATGTCCCGGTATTAAAGATGACGGTGAGCCTAAAAGAGAGCAAAAACCATACCAACCTCGACAGGGAGGGGCTGAATTCGATGAGGAGGTGAGGGTTCTTTCAAGAAAAAGCAGATCATGTTTTCCATGCCTTACACAAGCCGCTAAAACGACAGGTTTTGCCCTTATTAGCAATATCCTTATTAGCAACATATGGAGTTTTTTATAGCCTAAAATGCTTCGTTTGTAACTTACGGAATACCGGAATTCGTCTTACGGTAGACCGGAATTCCGCAAAAAAGATAAAAAAGGTAAAAAAGGCTCTGACAAACGGTGGATTTCTACTATATATTGGTAAGTTATAAGGATTTTTATGGAAATAAAAGCAGTTTATTGCCGCCGCTTGGCCCAAATGTCCGCATGGCTGGCCTTGTTTTCCGGCATACTGATAATCTACCTGAGTTTTGTACTCTTTGACTTTTTTCCTCCCGCCGCCTCGGGGCTGCGGACTCGGATATTCCTTCTTAACTTTGCGGGGATGATCTTGGGAGCGGCGCTCTGCCCCCGGTTCCTGCCCCTTCCACTTTCACCGGAAGTTCCGGGGAAAACCTCCTCGCCGACAAAAAACCCCTGGATTTCGGCGGCCTTTATCGTTTTGACTATTGCACCGAATATTGTTGTCCGGTCTTTGGGAGTGTCTTTTTGGCTTGGCTCAATACCAGCGCGAATTCTCATGGCCCTCAGTTCGGGCATGATACAGCCGATAGGCTGCGGGTTGTTCTATTTGACCCGGCTGGACTTGCCTCATTCATCCTCTGCTTCTTCACCCAACCGGACAGGGCGTTACGCTTCATTCCTGTTTGGGGTGATCATGATGACGGCGGTGATTATCCACAACGGCGCAATGCCCCTGCTGGAACAGTCCGGTCTGGCCGCCGAGCCCATGCGGGCCATGACACTGCTGTTCAACATACTGAAATGGGCGGCCTTGTGCCTGGGCCTTTCCGCTATCGTCTGCGTTTTGGCAATACGCAAAGAGCGGGAAATAACGGGCGCTGTGCGGAGAACAGAATACATCCCTACGGATTGGACGATGATTGTCCGGCTGGCAGGTCTGTCCATAACGTTTTTTATCCTCAATTCGTTGCTGGAAATGCGCCTCTTTCCCCTGGTTTCAGGCGCGGTTGGGGCGTACAAGCCTTTTTATCCGGTGGTGGTTCCGGCGGTACTCTTTTTTAGTTTGCTGGCGGGCCGTTCCGCCCTGTTTGTGAAAAGGAAACCCGGACCTTTCCTGCGGATTTTGCTCGTTCCGATGATTATGCTGTTCATCCTGATGCCGGTTCTACATTTTCTTAATGATGAATATCCCCTTTTTGCCCCGGTGATGAACAGCCTGGTCTCTATTGCCCATTTTTCGGTTTGGATTATTTTTACCACCGCCATAGTCGAGTTGTACCAAGGGCAAAAGTTTTTTTATGCCTCCGCGTCGGCCATTTTTGTACTGTACGGTTTTGCGTTTCTTGGCCCCCTGCTTGGCCCGGTTATTCCCGAAGGCCCCGGCTTTATGGTGCTGGTATCGGCTGTGGCGGCGCTGCTCTTTACGCTCCTGGCCTTTCGTGTGCTTTTCCCCGGCCTACCGCTGCTTGTGGAAAACGAGCCGGAGGATCCCACCTATTCACTGCACACCATTTTTCTTGTTCACGGCCTCTCCGAACGGGAAGCGGAAGTCGCCCACCTCATTGTAATGGAGGGGCTTTCCAATCAGAAGATCGCGGAACGTATTTTCCGTTCCAAGTTTACCGTGGAAAAACACGTTACCAGCATTTACCGGAAATTCGGCGTGCCTGACCGGACGGCTTTTGTGGCGAAGGTGTTGAGGTAGGGGAATCGGGGTGAGGGGAAGAAATGCGGCGGCCCAGCACATGAAGGCATCGCAATATCCATCGTTTTCCCAAATGTATACCACATAGCTTACTATCCAAATTGTTTTATGTATAGGCTGCTGATTTTTCATATTAGTCTGATGGGATGACGAAATGTTATATGGCGTTTGTCCCATTTCCCAACATATTTTTTAGTGCTTCTGATATAAAAATATTCAAATGATTTGTTGAACCAAATGCTATTTTCATTACTAAACCGTTTCGTCCGGCAACTTTCTTCTTTTGATCTTTCACATTGATCCATCCATAATTCCTTTCTTCCCTTTCCGGTGATTTTTTTCTTGCGCGGGGGCGCTTTTGGGTGTATCATAAAGAAGGGGCAGTTTCGGGGTATTGCCGGGCTGCTTTGGAGGAATTTCTATGGGAAAAATAAAGGAACCAAAAAATTTAAGCCCGCGGATACAGCGGCTGCGGGATTTTTATTTCCAGGGGGCGGATCGGGGGTGGAATAACGAATTCCGGCCCTTTACCACCGGTACCCCCTGGGACCGTAACTATAACGAGATGACCTACTATGTGGTCCCCGAAACCTATACGTTTTTTAAGACCTTTGCCCAGAGCTGCCGTCAGGCGGCGGTGAAAATAGAACCGCCCCCGGACTTTTTCGGCCGGGCCATCCCCGAACGGCGGGCCTGGTTTATCAAAACGGCCATGACCGGCTGCGTGCCCCAGGAGATTCTTCCGGGGGATCTTCTCTGCGGGGCGGTGTTTAACCTGGCCGCCAGCCACTGCCTTTCCCAGGAGGAAAGCCGGAAAAAGGACGCCGTCCTCAACGGGAAACGGGGGCTTACCGCCCGTACCATTGAATTCCACGACCGGGGGTACGGCAACTGCGGCCCCACCAGCGGACATATCATTCCGGGCTACGAAACCGCGGTAAAATACGGGTTCAAGTTTATTTACGAGGATATCAAATCAAAGTACGAGGCCCTTTCCGAAGAAGCGCGAAAGGGACCGCGGGGAGGACAGCTCCGGGCGATGATGGAGGCGGCCCTGATGCCCCGGGACCTGGCGGCCCGTTACCGGGAACTCTGCGGGAACTTTGCCGCCCGGGAGACCAGCCCCCAACGGAAGGCGGAACTGGAGCGGATGGGGGCCAACCTGGAACGAGTTCCCTGGGAAGGGGCTGAGGATTTCTGGCAGGCAGTCCAGGCCCTCTGGTTTGCCCATATGCTCGTCATGGCCGACGAAAATTACCCCGGACCGGGGATCTCCTTTGGCCGGGTGGATCAGTACCTCTACCCCTACTATCAAAAGTCCCTGGAACAGGGAGCGGACCGGGAATTCCTCAAGGATATCCTCAAGTGTTTCTGGATTCACTGCAACACCGCCTATGACGCGATGATCAAGGTAGGGATGAACCAGGGGATCACCGCGGGGTACGGACAACTCATCATGCTTTCCGGCGTGGGGAAGGACGGGCAGGACATGACCAACGACCTGACCTATGCGTTCCTGGAGGTGATAGACGAGATGTCCCCTATCCTGGAACCAAAACCCAATGTCAGGCTCCACCGGAACAGCCCCGAGGCCCTTTTGGACAAGGTCTGCGGCATGATCGCCGAAAGCCAGGGGGCGCCCTTCCTCCTCAACTTTGACGAGCGGTCCATGGCGGGCCTCCTCCGGGAAGCCAAATTCGCGGGCCTTGAAAAGCTCATCCACCAGGACAACGTGTACGATTACAGCGCCGTGGGCTGCCTGGAAAACACCATGGTGGGCAATGACCGGTCCTCCACGGTGGACGCGAACCTCAACTTCCTCAAGGCGGTGGAGCTTACCCTGGGGAACGGCCGGGACATCACCGGCTACAAGGACCAGCTTTGGGGCAAACCGTATAAAAATGTGCGGATGGGCCCCCGGACCGGGAACCCCCGGAGTTTCAAAACCTTTGACGAGTTTTACGGCGCTTTTATCGAACAGACCCGGTTCATCATCAAAAAGATCACCGGCCTTTACAATGAAGGGGACCGGGTCCGGGCGCAATTTCTGCCCACCCCCTATCTTTCATGCCTGGTGAAGGGCTGCGCCGAAAGCGGCAGGGATGTTACCCAGGGCGGGGCGGAGATCAAATTTGTTACCATTGAGGGGGTAACCTTCGCCACCACCATCGACAGCCTCCTGGCGGTAAAGTACCTGGTCTACGATACCCGGGCCTGCACCATGGATGAGCTGATCCGGGCCCTGGCGGACAACTGGGTGGGCCACGAGGTACTCCGGGCCAGGGCGAAAAACAAGGCCCCAAAATACGGCCGGGACGACACCGAAGCGGACGAACTGGCCCGGCGCTTTATGGAATTCTGGTCCGCCGAGGTTTCGAAATACAAAACCCCCAGCGGTCATGTTTACCGGGGGGGAATGCTCTCGTGGAACTACTGGGTCAGCGACGGTTATGTGCTTGCCGCCAGTCCCGACGGACGGCAGCGGGGGCAGTTCCTTTCCAACGCGATCTGTCCCTCCAACGGGGCCGACCGCAACGGCCCCACCGCCAACAGTAATTCGGTGGGTACGGCCCTGGGGGGCAAGGACGGCGAGGGGAATTATATCAACTACCTCCCCAACGGGGCGAGCCACACCATCACCATGAGCCCTTCCCTGATGCGGGACGACGAGCACCGGACCAAATTCAAGGCCTTCCTCCGGGGGTATATTGAAAACGGGGGGACCGCCCTGCAGATCAACGTACTGGACCCCCAGACCCTCAGGGACGCCCAGAAGAACCCCGAGGAGTACCGGCACCTCCTGGTGCGGGTGACGGGGTACAACGCGTATTTTACCAGCATCGGCCGGGAACTGCAAAACGAGATCATCGAACGGGAATCCCATGGCCGGTTTTAACCGGCAGGACTTTCCGGCGGCAAAAGGTAAAGGCCGGTGAAGGCGATGATCCTGGACATCCAGCGGATGTCCACCGAGGACGGGCCGGGGCTGCGGACCACGGTGTTCTTCAAGGGCTGTAACCTGGCCTGCGCCTGGTGCCATAACCCGGAGAGCATTTCCCCCCGGCCGGACCTGAACTGGTTCGCCCAAAAGTGCATCGGCTGCGGCCTGTGCGAAAGCTCCTGCCCCCAGGGGGTGATTACCCGGGGGGAGGGGCGGGTACGGTTTGACCGGGGGAAGTGTATTGCCGGAACTTCCCCGGAGGGGGACTGCCGGCGCTGTGTCGAGACCTGCCCCAACGGCGCCATTGAACTCAAGGGGGAAGCCCTGGCGGTGGAGCGGCTCTGCGGGGAGCTTCTCAAGGACCGGGCCTACTTCGGCCCGGAAGGGGGGGTAACCCTCTCCGGGGGAGAGGCGGCCATTCAGCCGGCAACAGCCGCGGCGGCCCGGCTCCTTAAAGACGCGGGGGTTTCCGCGGCCCTGGATACGGCCGGGGCCTATGATTTCCGGGTCCTGGAGGAATTGCTGCCCGTGGTGGATCTGGTCCTCTACGATCTCAAGATCTTCGACCCCGGGGAACACCGGCGTTTTACCGGGGCGGACAACCGGCGTATCCTGGAAAATTACCGGAAGCTCCTGGGGCGGGGACACCGGGTCTGGGTGCGGACCCCCATAATAGAAGGGGCCACGGACAGCGAAGAAAACATAAGCGCCATCGGCGGTTTCATCCGGGAGGCGGGGCTGCCGGAAAAGTGGGAGCTTTGCGCCTTTAACAATCTCTGCCGGGACAAGTACGAACGGCTGGACCGGGATTGGGCCTATAAAAGCGCGGGGCTCACCAGGAAGGAACATATCGAAGCGCTGACCCAAAGGGCACGGGAATTGGTGCCCTCCGCGGTATACAGCGGAACGACGGTATAGGCCGGCGGATTTTCCGCGGGCGAGGGAGTTTATCATGGTGCGGTTTTCCAAAGAATTTGAGGATGTCTGTGTTAAAAAATTTGAACCGGACAGCAAGATCGGGCTTCTGGCTTCGGTAGCCCCCGACGGCTACCCCCATCTGGCCCTGATCACCTCCCTCGGCGTCAAAAACAAAAATACCCTCATGTGGGGACAGTTCTCCCGGGGGCTCTCCAAGACCTATCTGGCGGACAATCCCAAAACAGGCTTCCTCGTGGTTTCCGCGGATCAGTACTGGTGGACCGGCAAGGCCCTCCATTCGGGCAGCGTGGTAAAGGGGGAGGATTTTGAATATTTCAACAACAAGCCCCTGTTCCGGTACAACTCCTACTGCGGCTTCGGCGCGGTGCATTACGGCGAAATTGAGGAGGTGAGCGCCGGGGAAAAACTGCCCCTCCCCCGGATCATCCTGGGCTCCCTTAAGTCCGCGCTGCTGAAAAGGACCGCGGCAAAGCACAGCCCCCATTCCAATGGTCCGGTGGAAAAGATCCCCCCTTACGGCCTCAAGCTCTGCTCCAACCTGGCCTGCCTCAAATTTGTCGCCTGGGTGGACACCGGCGGTTTTCCCCGGATCATCCCCGCCTTACAGGGCCTTCCCCTGGATACTGAAAACCTGGTTTTTTCCGCCACCCCCTACGGCGAACTGCTCAAAACCATCCCCCCGGAGGCAAAAGCCGCGGTGTTCCTGGTCAACCTGGACCTGGAAAGCCTCCTCCTCCAGGGCCGCTGGATACCCCTCAATAACCGCGGCTCCTTTCGGGGGGGCGTTTTTGCCGTGGACAAGGTCTACAACTCCATGCTTCCCCTGAACCGTTACATCTATCCGCCGGAGGTTGTTGAGCCGTATCGGTGGAGTCCCGCGGGGGAGGGACAATTCCCCCCGTCCGCCAGCAGCCTGTAGCATTCGCCTCCGGACCGCGGAGGGAAGGTCCTGTACCGCCGGGAACCGGCCTATCCGCCGGCAAACAGGCCGATGCGGTTATCTTCCTCCTCCCCCATTTTTCATTATTCATTCCTTCTTTTTCCTAAATTCTAACATTTCTCTACAATATATAAGTATTCCTTAACATGGATATCCCGGTTTTGTAAGTTGCGGCTGCCCCGGAAGGTATTGTAGGGGGTCTCCAGAATTTCCACCTTGCCGGTCTTGTGGAGGATATATTCCATCTCCTCCCGGCTGATGAAACCTTCGGAATTAAAGGAAATGAGGAGGAACTTGGCCCGGATGTTTTCCGCCAGACCGGCCAGGGCCCGGGGGGCCTCCCGTTTCCGGTTATAAACGGACCGGTTCCATTCCGGGGGAATCCCCGACACCGGGCTTATCCGGGAAGGACGCTTATAATCAAGGAGCAGGTTGAGCATAAAGTAGTTTGAGCCATAGGGGTGCTGGTTGTACGGGGGGTCCAGGTAGGCGGCGTCCACCTCCGCCGTTTTCCGGACCAGCCGGTTGGCGTCTTCCCGGTAAATGCGGACCGGACAGACAAAGCTGCTGAATACCGGAAAAGGCAGGGTTATATCCCCCGTAATCCTGCGGAGGGCCGCTTCAGCGGAGCCGCCAAAACGGCCCTGTCCGGTCCGGCGATCCTTGTAAAAGCCCTTAAAGACCCCCGCGGTGTTGGCATGAACCGAAGCCTCCGACAAAAGGGGGGCCAGGAAAAAGGGGCGCAGGGATTCTTCCAGCTCTTCAATATACTGCCGGGCCGTGTCCAAATACCGGGCGTTCCGGGAGGTGTAAAACACCCGCTCCCCCGCCTGAATCGCCGAATCCTCCCGGGGCGCGTAGAGCTCCGAGATAAACCCCTCCCGCAGGGGCTCGTCCCGCAGCCGGGAGAGGAGCTTCCCGTAGACGCGCCGCAGGCTCTCCATATCCAGTTCCGGGGCATTTGCCAGGTAACAGCGGTTGATCGTCTCCGAATAGGCTTCCAGGTCATTGACCAGGAGCAGCTCCCCGTGGGCCTTAAAGAACCGGGCCGCGGCCCCTGAACCGCTAAAAACGTCAAAGAGGGAAAGCCTCCGCTTGTTGAGCCGGGCCTTGACCCGTTCCAGGGCGGCCCCGATAAAGGGGAAGAGGCTCCGCTTGTTCCCGATATAGGTGATGAGCTGCCGGGTAAGGTAATCTTTGTTTTCTTCCACGGGGACACCCCCGGCATCCCCGGCTAACCCAAGGGCCCCTTCTCCTGACTGCATGACAGTTTTATCCCCAAAAGACCAAAGGGGGCGCGGCAAAGGCGGCTTTTTCCGGCCGGCGGGAACCGTTTACAAAAAACCTATTCATGGTTCAAAAATCACCGGCGATTGCTCCAAGAATACAACTGTTTCTTAACACGGCGTTCTCCTCTCCCTTTTAATACGGTATATGGTGTTTCCTATGGTTTGTAAAGATGTCTTGGCCGAATGGGCAGGGCAACGCCACTCCACCCCCCGCTTCTTCCCCCCCGCGAAGCCGGGTGGCATTTTGTCCTTCCCGGCTAATGCCCGCTGGGGCGGGGCAATTGCCCGGCGTGGGCGCACGGCGTGATACCAAAACCGCCACGCCAAAGCGTGCGTAGATAAAGGCCACGACCGTCTAGCCCCCACCGGGCAATTGCCCCGTCCCAGCGGGTCTTAGCCGGGAAGGTGCAAATTGCCGGCCGGCGTAAAGTATGATACACTGCCCTATGTCTCTTAATTGGAAAGAAATCAACCTCATCCTGGCGGAATTGGATCTGCCGGGCTTTCAAATTCAACGGGTTATTCAGAGTACCTATGATGTAATAGCCCTGGAGCTTCACGGAAAGGGGAAAAGCAAGGCGCTGCTCGCCGCCCTGACTCCGGGGGCGTGCCGGCTCCATGAGACCTTTCGCGCCGTACCCAAAAGCGAAAAGCCCCTGCGGTTTGCGGAATTCCTTAAATCCCGAATCGTCAACGGCTGGATCGAGGATGCGGCCCAACTGGGGGACAACCGCATCGTCCGGCTTCTGGTCCGTCAGGGGAAAAACCAATACCGCCTCTACCTCCGGCTCTGGTCCAACGCGGCCAATTTTGTGGTTACCGCCGAAGACGGGACGGTCCTGGACGCCATGCGGCGGCTCCCCAAACGGGGGGAAGTTTCAGGCGGCCGTTACGCGCCGGAAGAAAGCCTGGCCTTCAGCCTGGCGGAAACCGCCCGGGAAAAGCCGGAACGGGCCTATGAGATCCGGGAAATACCCGGGGATCTCTCCTTTAATGAAAAGATTGACGCCTGGTACGCGGAACACGGGGGGGCCCTGTCCCTGGAAGCCCTGCGGGAACAGGTCCGCCGGACTTTTGAAAACAGCCTGGGGCGGCTCACGGCATCCCTGGAAAAACTTCGGGCCAAAGAAGCGGATTACGAGACGGCGGACCAACTCAAAACCTACGGAGACATTATCCTGGCGAATCTGGGGAACATCCGTCCCGGCGACACCTGGCTTCTGGCGGAAAACTTTTATGAGGCGGGAACCATCCGGCTGCGGCTTGATCCCGGAAAAAGCCCCGCCGCCCAGGCGGAAACCTACTACGAGCAATACCGGAAGGCGAAAAGCGGGCTTGCCGAGGTGCGCTTGGAGATACAGGAGGGGGAAAAGGAAAAGGAGAAGCTGGAAAAAACCCTGGACAGGCTCCTCTCCGAAACCAATCCCCTGCAGCTTCAAAAACTCATCAGAACCAAGGGGCAAAAACCCGCCCCCAAGGGAGACCGGCAGCGGCCGGGCCTCTCCTTTCGGGACAAAGATTGGCTTATCATGGTCGGCCGGAGCGCGGCGGAAAATGACGCTCTCCTGAGAAAGCATGTCAAGGGAAACGACCTCTGGCTCCACGTCCGGGATTATCCCGGCTCTTACGTGTTTATTAAGCAGCGGCCGGGCAAATCGGTCCCCCTGGATATTTTGTTGGACGCGGGAAACCTGGCGGTTTTTTACTCAAAGGGCCGGAATAACGGCGAAGGGGACCTGTTCTACACCCCGGTTAAATACCTCCGCCGGGCAAAAAACGGCCCCAAGGGCCTGGTCATCCCCACCCAGGAAAAAAATCTGCATATAAAAATCGACGAAAACCGCCTGCGGAGGCTGGAACAATGCAGGATAGAAAAATAAGCTCCCATACAGGGCAAAAGCATTTACTTTTTGATCGTTAAAATTCCCTTGAATTCACCAGAATTTCCAAGAAAAACTAACCACGAAGGACACAAAGGACACAAAGGATGCATGAAGCAACACGTTAT
>JAITBO010000175.1 GCA_031283505.1 Treponema sp.
TTCATCGTAAACCCCATCATGCCCTCCGGTCCCTTCCCCGGATAAGCATAGATGGGTAAGATTTTTATTTTGAGGCATAGTCTCTTTTCGGTAACATTTTTTATGAGGCAACGCGGGCCCTTGACTATGGTACGGAATATAGTATAATAGTATTGCAAGTTATATACGAAACAGAGGCCGCCTTGAGGAGATGGCTGTTTTGTTAGCTTGCTTTGGTTGTTTTTAGTTAAATTTTTGGTGTTTTTACACTAAACTCCCTGTTTTGATGTGTTTTTTTAGAATGACTAGCGTGTCAAGGAGGAAAGAATGACAGGAGCAATAAGTCAAACGCTCATCGGGATGGGATTATACCTCATGGTGATGATCCTTATCGGGCTTTGGTATGCCCGGCGGAGCAACAGTAATCCCGAGGAGTATTTCCTGGGGAAGCGGGGACTTGGGCCCTGGGTCGCCGCCATGAGCGCCGAGGCTTCGGATATGTCCGGCTGGCTCCTCATGGGAGTGCCGGGACTCGCCTATTTTATCGGCCTGGGGGAAGCCTTCTGGACCACATTGGGGCTCTTTATCGGAACCTGGGTCAACTGGGCCGTCGTGGCCAAACGGCTGCGCACCTATTCGGAGATCGCCGGCAACGCCATCACCCTGCCCGACTTTTTCAGCAAGCGGTTCCACGACAAGCGCCGGGTTCTTACGGGTATTGCCGCCCTGATCATCATTATATTCTTCTCAATCTATACCAGTTCCCAATTTGTGGCTTTCGGTAAACTCTTCGGCTATGTCTTCGGCGCGGAGAACTATTTTACCGCAATGGTGATTCTGGGGGCGGCCCTCGTTGCCGTCTACACGTTCCTGGGAGGGTTCCTGGCCGAAAGCGCCCTGGACCTGATCCAGGGCTTCCTTATGATTGGCGTCCTGCTTCTGGTGATGATTTTCGGTTTTTTCCATGCGGGCGGCTTCGGGGGAATAGGGGAAACCCTTAAGGATTTTCCCCGTTTTCTGGATATTTTCGGCGTCGCGACCCCGGAGACCGTTGACGGCGTCCAGAAGGTGGTGAACGGCGTTCCCTTCTTCGGGCCCGGGGCCGATTACGGCTTCCTGACCATTGTTTCGACTATGGCTTGGGGGCTGGGTTACTTCGGTATGCCCCAGGTGTTGCTCCGCTTTATGGCCGTCAAGAAGACCTCCAATATCCGCAAAGCCCGGAACATCGCGGTAGTATGGTGCTTCCTCTCCATGTTCGCGGCCATCGTCATCGGCCTCGTGGGGAGGGCGTATCTCCCCGGCCTTCTCACCAGCGCGGGGACATCGGAGACTATTTTCATCCACCTGAGCACCCGTTTCTTCCCGCCCCTTTTAGCGGGCATTGTAATATCGGGAATCCTCGCCGCATCCATGAGTTCTTCCGATTCCTATATGCTTATCGCCTCCTCGGCGGTATCCAACGACATAGTAAAGGGTATTATCAAAAAGGACGCCGACGAAGCCCTGGTCATGTGGATCGCCCGGGCCGCCATACTGGCGGTGACGGTTTTCGGCGTGATCCTGGCCCTTTCGGGGAACGAGTCGATCTTCCGCATCGTTTCCTACGCATGGGCCGGGTTCGGCGCCGCCTTCGGACCGCTTATGCTGTTCAGCCTTTTCTGGAAGCGGACCACCTTCCCGGCGGCTGTCGCGGGTATGCTTTCCGGCGGCGGTATGGTGATACTGTGGAAGAATGTCATTGCCAAGGCGGGGGGCGTATTCGCGGTTTACGAACTGCTTCCGGCCTTTATCATTTCCACGTTGGTCATTTTCCTGGTGAGCCTTGTTACAAAGAAACCTGGCGCGGCAATAGAGGAGGAATTTGAGCGAGCTAAAACGACGGAATTTTAGGAACCGCGCATAAATCAGCAACCCAAGAACCCGCTTGCGCGGGGGAGGCAAACGGGGGTATGTTGATTTCGTAAGGTATTTGACTTAGGGTCCATATCCTTAGTTCCGTCCCAAGGAGCTAAACTTGACCCACAGAATCATGCGAGATACTCCCGGTAAGCCAGCAAAATATGTAACTTCATCAGCCCTATCCATATCGTTTTGACTCCGGGAGGCCCGTCACTGGGCGCCCGTTTCGGCCCTCCCAAAGCATCCCAGGTAATCTACCGCTTCTTTTATCGTGTACGGTTCCTTCTTACTCTTATTCGCAACACAATATAACAATTTCCACTCCTTTTCTCCCAAAAGCAGGGAACAGGGCAGTTCGGGCGTAAGTTGCGCCGCATACGTCGTGTTCAGTATCATTACCGCGATGATTGAGTACATCAGGATAAGCGCTGTGGTTTTGTCTATGCTCCGCTCCGGTAACTTCTCAATGGCGCATCCGCTCTTAAGCACATAATGAAACCGCTCTATCTTTCACCGCTGCATATAATACCCGACATACTCATACGCTTCTTCTGGCGTATTCACCGGTTCACTGGTCGCCAGAAACTATTCTATCGGCTCCTTCCCCTTGGGCGGCCTTTCTTCCTTCACGTAAATAACACTCATATCTATGAACTCAGGCAAGGTCTTAACCGGATTGAGGATATGCGGCCGCTTTACTGAATATGACGCATACCGCAGTTGCAATACCGCCTCCCGCAACCTCCCCAAGCTCAAGCGGGTATCATACCGAGGAATCGGGAAAGGTACTTATGAAGGGTACTACCCTGGTGATCGCCCGGGGACTCTCCGGCAATTATAGCGTACCATCCAGTACTATTGTAATTTCTGCTTATGCATTTTACGGCAGTACCGGTTTGACTGGGGTAACCCTGCCCGCTTCACTTACCTCTATCGGCAATTACGCATTCTCCGGGGCTCCCGTTAGAACCGTATCCCTCCACGGGGATATGCCCGTGTCCTTAGCCCCAGTGTTTATTTCTAACCAGGACATTGTCTTTTCCGTGACCTCCCCAAATTCAAGCGGGTATCATACCGAGGAATCGGGAAGGGGGCTTATGCAGGGTACTACCCTGATGATCGCCCGGGGGCTCTCCGGCAATTATACCCTGCCGACCGATACTACCGCAGTTTCTGCCTATACATTTTACGGCAGTACCGGTTTGACCGGGGTAATCCTGCCCGCTTCACTTACCTCTATCGGCAATTACGCATTCTATAACTGTACGGGCCTTCGCTGGGTAAAATGGCCTGTTGCCGGCTCAAACGCCGCCATTGGTACGAGCGGCTCGGTATATAGTTTTAGCGACTGTACTCAGCTTGAAAAGATAGAGCTTCCCAATAATCTGAAAACCATTTATAACTACTCTTTCTTTGGCTGTACGGCCCTTAGGGTGGTCATTGTACGGAACGACGAAACTCCCGGTTACTTGACTGCCTTGAATAATGCCAACGCTTTTCCGGTTGCATCTATCCCTGGCGTAAAGTTTTACGTCCCCAATACAAAAGTGAACGATTACAAAACGGCAAGCGTCTGGAGCACTACTAATTACGTGGGCAAGGTTGTTTCGATTACTGCATTGGCCTCCACGGACAGCCCAAATAATTGGTAAGAGGAACAGGAGGCGGGAGAATGAAAAAAGCGCTTAAAATGTTAGTTTTTATCTTTGCATTCTGGCTGCTTGCCGGGCTGTCCGGCTGCGGGCAGCAGCCCGGCGAGACAAACCCCGGACTGGTTTCCCTGGAGGTAACCCGTCCGCCCAATAAGACGGTGTATGTAAAAAACGAAGCCTTTGATCCCGCAGGGCTCGTGGTAACCGGTACCTACAGCGACGGCGCCAGCCGGGAGGTAACCGGCTACACCCTAAGCCCGGTGGATACCTCCACGGTGGGGAAAAAAACCGTTACCCTCAGCCTGGAGGGGTCACCGCGGGTTTTTCCGTGTCCGTGGAGGAGTACCCTCTGGAGGGTATCAAAATAGCCTCCCCTCCAGTAAAGACGGCCTACGCCAAGGGCCAGGCCTTTGATCCCGCGGGCCTGGTCCTGACCGGGATATACCGGGACGGCGAACGGCCCGTGGAGGGGTATACCCACAACTTCGACAGCAGCGCCGAGGGAACCTTTAGGGTAACCCTTACCCTGAACGGGTTTACCGCGGACTTTGAGATCACCGTGGGACCCGCAGCGCTGGAGTCCATTGAAGTAACCACCCCTCCCGCCAAAACCCTTTACAGCCTTGGGGAACAGTTCCTCCCTGCGGGCATTGTGGTAACCGGAACCTATACCGACGGCTCTACCGCTACGGAAATGGGTTTTACCTTTACGGGAAGCGGTACCGGTACGAAGGGGACAAAAACCGTAACGGTTATCCTTAAAAGAGACGACAAGACCTTTACCGCGGAGTTCACCATTGTCGTAACCGACGGGGAACTGCGATCCCTGAGGATAGTTCAGGAACCCTATAAGAAAACCTACATCAAGGATGAAGACCTGGACCTAATGGGGCTGGAGCTGGAAGGGGAATTCACCGATCTGCCGGAGCCGGTACCTATCCCTATAACGCCGGATCTAATCAGCGGGTACGACAAAACCCGGCTCGGAACCCAAACCCTTAGGATAACGGTCCGGGGAAAAACAGCGGAATTTTCGGTAACCGTAAAAGGAGCGGTCCTGTACTTTGATTACGGCCGCTGGCGCAGCGAGGCGGATCCCCCAGGGAACGACCCACACCGTAACCGTAGCGGTCCGGGGGATGCCCTCCACGGAGATAACTACCTATGTTCTGGTTACCCCTCCCGCAGGGACCTACAAACGGTCAAAAACCGGTTCAAGCAAAGCCCGGGCAAACTGGTGTTACGATTTTACCCAGGCGCCTGGGCAGTTTACCGGTGGCATTCCCAAAATCGACTATCGTATCGCCACGGAGGAGACAGCGCGGCTTGCAGCCCAAAACGAGGTAGAAAATGGGTCTGATTACGATTACAACTTTTCCCTGGGCGCCTGGGGGGGCTACATAATCCTGGGCTTTGATCACAGCGTGGAGAACCTGGCGGGTGGGGACCTTTCCATTAGCGGCAACGCCTTTAAGGGGAATGTTGAGGCCGGAGTGGTGTGGGTCAGCCAGGACGAGAACGGCAACGGCCGGCCTGACGACACCTGGTACGAACTGGCGGGGAGCGAAACCGGTAAGGCCGATACGGTCCAGCGGTATTCGCTGACCTACTACCGGCCTGGGAGCAGTGAAGGCCCGCACTGGGAGGACAATCTGGGTAATTCCGGCAGCATGCCGGATAAAACTTATTACGGCAAGGCCCAGGGCTATCCCTCTTTTGTGGGGGGTATGTTATTTTTACCGGAACCAGGCTCCCCTCCCGGGTGTATACCAATCGTGACGGCCAGGACTCCGTCTGGGGGTATGTGGACGATATAGGCCCCTCGAAATACGATATAAGCCGGGCCATTCAGCAGGACAGTTCCTCCGTTGCCTTGGCCTACATAGACTTTGTGAAGGTCCACTGCGGTATCAGCCACGACGCCGGAATTTTCGGCGAGGTTTCCACGGAAATGCAAACCGCCTACGATGCGCATGTGATTAGATCGGATCGGCAGTTTTTTGGCAAGGATATAGGCGGCGGACAGTATACCTACGAATTTATCAATAACTCAGGGTACACGCTTACCGTTACCGTGGAAACGGAAGAAGGCCTAGACTCCTTTACCCTAGCTTCCTCCGGCGGCTCCCATACTCTAACGCTTTCTGTTTCCAGCATCCATTATGATTTTTCGGGGGGAAGTGTAGGCTTGTCGGCAGGAGACGGGAAGATAACCTTCCAAATGTAAAAACCGCAGGCTCCCCTGATGCCCTTCCTCCGGAGAGTATCAGGGGACCTCTCCTGCATCCGCCCTCCAAAACATGGGTCGCAAAAAAGTTGTTTAAGAAACGGCGTTTCTTAAACAATGAACAATGAATAAGGAGAGAATAATGAAGAATGGAAGACGGAGAGCTGCACGTTGCCGCCGAACCGCCGCTCATTGTTCATTATTAATTCTTTGCTGTTCATTGTTATTGTTGGCGGCGCTTGTGGTTGGCGTGTTCTGCGCTTCCTGTGAACACGGCTACGGCGAACTCGCTTAGGCCCTACGACGATGGGTTCGAGGATACCCTCTCGTTCCTGTCCGGGGTGTGGTACTCCCACTACGCCGGTATGGGGAAGCTTGACGGGTACCGTATCGGCAAGTGGAAAGACTTTCCGGCCCTGGTTGAGCGCAGCGGGAAACTGGGGTTGTTCCCCAACTTTACGCCGGAAACTTACGGGAAGACACTCTTTACCGAGGAAGACTACTTCGTGCTGTACGACGACACGGTGTACGGCCAGGGAGAGGACGGTACCGGGGGCTGGAATTTCTGTTACATGGGCATAGTCCGGGCGCTCAACGTATTCAACGGGGACCCGGACCGGGGCGCGGTTATCATCGAGTACCTGCGGGGCTGTGCGCCCCAGTGGCTTAACCGCTGGCCTGAGTCCTCGGACGGTCGGCACCCCTTCTTCGGCATCTACTACCGCGTAGTGGACAGTAATGCTGTGCAAATGGCCAATGCGGTAGATCTTGCAGCCCTTTACGCAGGGAAAAAGTACTACACCGAAAAGGCTACCTTCCAAGAGGCGATATCACTTAACACCGTGGAAAACGAGGCGGAGTTTATTTCCTGGGGAGTGGTGATACCGCAAGGCAGGGAACAGGTAGCAAGTAGCAAGTAATAGGGAGCAATGAGGAATAACGAATATGAAAGCGAACAACAACATTGCTACTTGTTACCTGTTACTTGTAAAATGAGGTAGGTAGTGTTGGTGTTGCGGGGGGGGGCCGAAAGAGGAGATACGCAGACTTAGGGCGGGGGATTTTTTTATGGGTGAAGAAATCGTCAATACGCAGAGAAAGTCTAATCTCATTTCTATCGTTACTAAAAAGGTCTCTTGGTCGCAGGGATCGATCCTCATGCCGCGCCTCTGCCAATAACAGGCTTTCCGTTTTTTTCAAACGTCCGGCCGTAATCGTCTTCTTCTTCCAAAATCAATGGATTTTCAGGCAAAAAGAAGGGATTCCATTTGTAAATGACCCCGAAAACAAAATCGTATGTTTCCCGGGTCCCGATAAAGTCGTGAGTAAAATCACCGCTGTCGTCAGCGGTCTGATACCAGATGTTTTGTATGTTTTTAAACTTGATTTGATCCGCCCAATCGGGATAGGTGAGGATTGATCCGTCGTTGTAACGTACCCGGAACAGGCAGTCTTCATCAATGTAACCGTCTTCCCGGTAGTAACAGATAAGGCCCTTTAAATCCGATATTAGCCAGGTTCTTTGCCTGTTTTTCATACCGCCCCTCCGTCATGCCCTCGGCTGGCGGCGATCAGCTTCTCGAAGGACGCATAGCCCAGAATCTCCGCCAGGGCCTTTTTGACCCGCTCGGAGTTCCGAAATGCCTCATTTAGAAAATGTTACCGTAACTAGTCCTGCTCCTGTGTCTGTGAGCGGTTCGTCTGGGCGAGGCGCTGACGCAAGCGCAGGATAGCCTTGTTGACATTCTGCTGCAGTTC
>JAITBO010000214.1 GCA_031283505.1 Treponema sp.
TAATAAAAAACATAACCGCCAAGGGCTTTTATTTTGAGATACCAACGCCGAACAACCGCATGAGGGAGATCGGGGAAAAACAGGGCTGGAATTATTGCCAAAGGGAGCATGAGGAATTAAGCCCTGTTGAAATTCTGACAAACAAACCAGGCCCCGGAAATGCAGGACTTATCAATTCATTTGCAGGAGGCGCGTCGATGTGGTAGGGGGCCGTGCCGCCCACGATGCCGATCTTGATCCCCACCCCGTAGTCGGACCGGGGATCGCTGGAGGGAGCTCCCAGGGCGCGGAAGTTGCTGAGCTCAATCATGTGGGCCGCGGGGATAGGCGCGTGATCGGTATCGTCGGGCTTGAGCCCCAGGGACACCAAATCTGCCTCGGAAAGCGGGGGAACAAGGAAAAAATGGTTCTTTAGGTATCTCATGGTGTCCGCCAGGGCTTTGAAGGCGATGTTGCACTGGGCGGTAGCCGCTGGGGTACGCTCGGTGTCGTTTTGAATCCGCAGGAGGGCGTCGGCGGCGGTGTCGAAGACGGTGATGAACGCCGTAATCTGCACGGCGGGAATGCCCCAATTCGGGGGGTCTACCGGGGCGTTTAATGATGGAAATCCAGTTCCGGGCCATTGCCAACTGTTCTGTTCTGGCTCGGGGGAGCCAATCCTGTGACATAGTATGCTCCTTGCCGCCCGGTTTCCGGCGGCGGTTTGTTGCGGACCGGTATAGGTGATCCGCTTTAGGGTAATTTGTTCAGGAACCGTGGTTTCCGAACAACCGTATAGCTCCCCTGGGGGGGGGGAGCCGTGTCACGCGCCGTCCGTATGGCCTGGCGCGATAATCCGCCGGCAGCCCGCAACGCGGTGCCGGCGCCGCACGGCGCGGGGCTGGCACCGCGTGACGCGGGGCTGACACCGCACGGCACGAGGCTGGCACCGCATGACGCGGGGCTGGCGCCGCGCAATGCGGGGCTGGCGCCGCACGGCGCGGGGCTGGCAGCCCACGGGGCCCGCCGCCTGGTTTTCCCCGGCGGCGGCTTCTTTTCATACTGCGCGGCGCCTCCTTTGTTATGGTATGTACTGGATGTCCAGCGTGATGTAGCTACTCACCGTGCCGGTAAGGTAACTAGTAGGTTGTAAACACTAAAGGACTAAATATAAACTGTGAAGTTTTATTCGCGCATCTTCCGTCGTAAATTACCACTTCACGGTTTTATGCTTCGTATTCCGTTCACCCTGCCAGACCTCAAGTTCTGCCGACAGTTTTTCTAGCGTATCTATCCTCCGGTCAAGTCCATGTTCCACTATGCCCCGTCCTACCGCCTTGTTCCCCAAGAGCCGTAAGGCCCGTCGGCTATAGCCGGCAGGAAGTTCCACGCAACACAGGGCTAGATCTTTGCTTCCACTTACCCAGTACATCAAGGCAGCCTGACAGCCGCATCGTTCCGCTATTACTTCCTGTTCGGCTATTGTCCTGGCCGTGTCGCTCTCATCCAAATTGCAACAGGGTATTCGCCCGAATAATCTGACGAACCAGATGATTTTCCTTTTTTGTTATATCCAGCAGCCGCTTCTTCTCTTCTTCCGTGATCCTGACATGATATTTCTTCCCTTTCATTGCTTTGTCCCTCCGCTTGAATTGGGACATTATATAACGATCCATAATTAGCCTTTACATGATACTAGTTGCGTTGTCATGTGAAACCGGTTAAAAAATTACTGTACAGATTGCCGTAGCAATTACTACAAGAACCAAAGGAATTGCCGTATCGGTCCAGAAAACATATTTGTAACAGGTTTTATGGTTCAAACCAAAGTAAGCAAACATAAGGAAACAACCGGTGGCATGGGGAAGAGAATCAAGCGTTATGGAAGCATAAGCTATCAGCCGGTGAAGAATATCCAAATTGCACCCTGAAGCTTTAAAATAATCTCCCAGGTATTGCATTACCAATTTTGCTCCGGAAGTAGCCGATCCGCAGATGCCCACGATAACCGAAGTGGAGAGAATGCCTTTCCAGTAAACGCTTATGTTGAGTCCCGTCAGCCACTGAACAATGTTGGTAAAACTTGCGGTATTGGAAACAATGGTACCGAAACCCACAATGGCGCCCAGGGCCAGTGCGGAACCTGCGGCACCGGTTGATCCCTTGCTTAAACATTTTTTCCAGGTTTCAACTTGTCCGCCTTTTATATGCTTGATATTACAAACATAACACAGGACAAGACCGACAAACATGGCAATGCAGGCCAAAAGCGTGGAATTATCGGTAATTTTGGCAAAGCTGCCGATAATGATAATCGCAAGAAGAACCACAGTGGGAAGAAACGCGCTGAAAACGCCGGGAACGTCGTTTTTTGCCCGGAGTGTAGCGATACTCCCTGCAGGGCTGACATAACCTTCCGCCGTACCTGCGAGTACGGCGGTCATTTCTTTCCTGTAAACCCATTCGCAATAAAGTATTTCCAGTATCATTCCTATGCCAAGCATAAGGAAACCCAGGCCGGGAGCGGCTATAAGCGATGTACCCAGAGCGGTGGGAATAACATTGCTAAGCTGGGTACTGCCGGGCGCTGCCAGAACCCAAGCGCCGGAACCAGCGGCGGTGGTGGTGACTATCAGTTTTCTGGGGATGTTTAATTCTTTAAAAAGGCTTTCCAGAATCGGACCTACGGAGAACATAACGACAAAAAAGCTAACACCTCCATAGCACATAAAAAAACACAACATGACGATAACGGTCATAATATGCTTCTTGCCGAACCAGTCAAGGAATTTGTAGGCGATGGCGGTACAGGCGCCAGTCTCCTCCATAACATTTGCAAAAATGGAGGATACAAAAAACAAAATAAAATAGGCGCTAAAGACGCCGGCCAGACCTCCGGCCCAGTATTTCGAGAAACCCGTCCAGATACCAATACCGTTCAAGATGCAGATAACCGCTCCGGCCAGCATAGTAACGGGCACGGCGGAAAAACCTTTATAACTCACGAAGATCAGAATAGCAATACCTAAAAGTAATCCAATGATACCAAGAGTTGTCATTTTCTTTTTTCTCCTTTGTCAGATTTCAGCGTAGTTTATAACAGGCGGAATATTCGCATGGTTCGTCATAGCGGGTACGCTGCGCTCCCAGGATCCGCGTGACTTTCAGATCGGCCAATCCTTTAGCGACATTGTAGTAAGTGGGCATATCCTCCCAAGTGGGCTCGTAGAACTCAATGCTACCGCTGTAGAATTGGACTTCGGGTACACGAAGCGGATACGGATAATCGGCGGGCTTAACCCACTTTGGCAAAATAGTAGGATACGCAATCGCAGGCCGGGTAAAGTTCGGTACTTTGCCGACATCTTCTTTTTCGTTAACGTCGGGTATGTATTTATAGTGAACTTTACCGGAACTGCGGGCCGCATTGGCCTTAATGCGTGCTTCATCGGAAGAGGGTTTTTTCAGATCGATCTGCATCTTCATAAAACGGAAATCCCACTCTGAAGCGGTCGCCACATACATATCCTCGTTGTCCTTCACTATATGGCAAATACGGGGAATCTCACAGTATACCTTGCTGTATCCCATGGTTTCTCTGCCGCCGATGATTGGGTCAGGGTGATTTTCAAACATAACCATAACCAAATCGCCGTCTAAATGATCCTGGATGCCATCGAACCGGACAGGACAGGTAACGTTGATCAGGTTATAAGTATGTCCTGCCAGCCATCCCAGGTTAGTAAATTCGACCACCGAAACGCTGATGTACGGATCGATGAGAGTATAACAATCGGGGATCATCTTTTCCAGCTGACCGCGTTCAGTCTCAAAAGTAATGCTGATACTGTGGTTGTCGCCGGGATAAAAATGGTCGTGATTGGTCGGGTCCGGCTGATGCTTGCCCGGAATAACCTGCAAACTCGAGGGGCCAAAGAATACCGGCATACTATAGACTTCGTTTTTTTCAAATTTTAAAGACATGCGTTTTTCCTCCATAAAATAAAATTGGTATAGAATTCTTCTTGATCAATCTTTGGGGTCGAAAAATGTATTTGTCAACCAACAATAAAAATAAGAGTGTCGAAAATTAGACAGTTTGACGCAAAATGACGAGCAGAAAGTTTTATTTTTTGTTGCAATAGGGCATTACGAACACCTCATCGATCCAACTGGTCACTTCGCCTGTAAAGAAACCAAGATAGTCCGTGGACTCCGCTTTACTTGCTTTCATATTAAAAAAATACACGCCGAGAATACCATAAGTCACATAGGAAACGTATAAATCCAGAATAGCCGGCGGTTATTGCCACAGGCTTGGCTCCAGCCCTGATGAAGCACTTTAAAGATCGTTTCGCTTATCTTGTTAAAAAAATTAATATCGCCGTTGTTGCTCATTAAAATTTTGCACAGATCAGTATTCTGGTCTAATACGCTGAATACTCCGGTGTGCTGCGGGTGTTGATGAAGGGTATAATTTTTCCGGCTTATTTTCTGCAGTGCCGCCGATAGTTTTGAAATAAAATCTTTTTCAATTTTATCAAGCAAATCATAAATATCTCTGTAATAAAGATAAAAGGTCGATCGGTTAATATTGGCCTTTTCCGTAAGCTCCCGGATCGTGATTTTTGAATAATGTTTTTCCCGCATTAAAGCAAGGAACGTATTTCGTACGCGGGCTTTTGTATCTCTGACGCTTCTGTTGGCATCGCCTTTTGTGTTCATATTACCCTGACCTGCCTCCGAAAAATGCTCTATTTAATTAGTGTCTGTCCACAAAGTCGGTTACTTTGCGGACAGACCGTGCATTTTCTCGCCTAAAGGCTGCGAAAATGCGGTTTTCAAGGTTAGAATATACTTAAATTTAGAAAAACACAACACCAAAAAAAAACAATAAAAAACAGTTGACAACTTTAAAAGAGTCCCTTTATACTAACATTTAATAATCAAAAGTTTATTTGATTATCAAAAATTTTAGAATCAGAAAAAGCAGATGGGGGAAGTAAGATGGCTGAGATAAAAAAACTGAAGTATTGCTGTAATGGTGAATGGCTGGAATCTTCTACGGACAAATGGCTGGATGTGTATGATCCTAGCCGCGGTGAAGTAATAGCCAAGGCTCCCTGCTGTACCGGAAAAGAGCTGGAGGAGGTTTTGGACGCAGCGCAGAAGGCGTTCAAGGCATGGTCAAAAACCCCGGTGATCCGGCGGACACAGATTCTTTTTAACTTCCGGGATCTTGTGGTCAAGCACATGGATGAACTTACCCACCTGGTGGCCCGGGAAAACGGCAAGGTTTGGGGCGAAGCCGAAGGCGATATCCTCAAAGTAAAAGAACCTATAGAGCTGGCCTGCGGCGCGGCATCGCTGATGCAGGGCGAATCCCTTTTCAACACCAGCACCGGCTATGACTCTGTCCTCTATCGGGAACCGATTGGCGTTTTCGGCGGTATTGTGCCTTTTAACTTTCCCGGCATGATCCCCTTTGGCTGGATGACTCCGCTCTGTATCGCTACCGGCAACTGCATCGTCCTGAAATCATCCAGCAGCACTCCTATGACCAGCATCCGGCTTCTGGAGCTCTTGCAGGAAGCGGGACTTCCCCCGGGAGTTGTCAGTGTTGTTACCACTGACCGTACCGTAGGCGATCTTATGCTCACCAGTCCCATCATCAAGGGCATCTGTTTTGTCGGTACTACTTCGGTGGGTCTTCAGGTTTACTCCAAAGCCGCGGCCAACGGTAAGCGGGTTCAGGCCCAGTGTGAAGCCAAAAACCACGCCCTGGTTATGGACGACGCTGTGCTTGAACGGACCGCAATGGGTATCATCAATTCTTCCTTCGGCTGCGCTGGCGAACGCTGTATGGCTCTGCCGGTGGTGGTTGCCCAGGAAGGCATCCACGACAAACTCGTGGAACGTATTGTCGCCAATGCCAATGCCCTCAAGGTCGGTTGCGCCTATGATAAGGCATCGCAGATGGGCCCGGTGGTCAACAAGAAACACATGGAGCGTATCCTCGGTTGGATCGAAGCGGGCATTAAAGAGGGCGCCAAACTGGTTTTGGACGGCCGCGGCATCAAGGTGCCGGGATTTGAGAAGGGCTTCTTTATCGGGCCGACCCTTTTTGACGGCGTTACCGAAGATATGAGCATAGGCCAGGAAGAAATTTTTGGCCCCGTACTCAGCATCAAGAAGGTAAAGACTTTTGATGAAGGCGTTAATCTGATCAATGCCAACCCCTTTGCCAACGGCGCGGTTATCTATACATCTTCCGGTTACTACGCCCGTAACTTCTCCCTGCGGATCGACGGCGGCATGGTGGGCATCAACGTCGGCATTCCTGTGCCGGTGGGGATGTTCCCCTTTTCCGGCCACAAAAAGTCGTTCTTCGGCGACCTGCACTGCCTGGGCAAAGACGGTGTCCGTTTCTTTACCGAAAGCAAGGTGGTTACTTCCACCTGGTTTGATGAAGAGTCGGCAAAGCAGAAAGTCGATACCTGGGACGGTTCGATAGCACGATAAACGTGGTTATTGAATTACTGTTATCCGGTTTAACCTAAAACGGAGGACACGGAAAAGATTAAAGCCGCTTGAGATGGTTAAGAAGCCGTGATGGAGGGGGTAAACGAAGGCACGATGCACGAAAGGACGGGTCTTTTCATAGTTCTCATCTCTTTTATGGATAGTATCGGCCCGCCGGGGCCGCCGCTCCCTAAGGGAGCGGCACTTCTATTAAGAAGCGATATTTTCTATCATAGCAGCCCACGCAAGGCAAGCGGCGGCACACCCGGCAATTTTCATTTTGGGAGCGCATAGCCCCCCCAGCGTGAAACAAAAGCCCCGCGAACAAAGGCCCCCCTATGGACCCTTCTAAGCGGCTCGGGAACGCACCTGAAAAGGTTATCGGGGGTCTCTACTATGCCGCGCAAGCGGCTTCGAGGAAAAGAACTATGGGAGGGGCCTCCGGAGGGCCCCATGGTTCTTTTCCCTGCCAGGACCCCCTAACCCCTTCCCGTGCGTTCCCGGAAACCAAACAAGGGTCCATAGGGGGGACGATGCTAATGGGAGATATTCAGCTTAAACTCGAGTTCCCATTTCTCCTCCGGCGCTAAATTGAGGGTCAGCACCGGCATAAAACAGGTTGACTGGTATTGATCGGTTACCCTGTCCCGAATTTTTAATTGGGTGTAGACGGGAAGTATCCAGCCGTCGAAATCCTTGTCCGCGATCAGGCTCAGGGTAAGCTCATTTTTTAAGTCCCGGAAATCAATACCCCGGATATTGTTTATCTCCGCGCCTTTGCGGATCGCCGGTTCACTCTCCTGGGCATGGGAACAGAAAATTTTAAGCAGTTCCTCCCCGTCGCCGGAGAAGGAAAAATCTATCCGGGGAATAAACTTAAAGTGCGCCGGGGCATCCCCCCGGTTAATCAGGGTATAGGAAACCCGGAGCGTATCCTGCTTCAGAAGGTACTGCTTTTCCATCGCTATTTTGTCCAGGTACAGTCCCTCCACGGCGGCGGGGACGCGGGGGGGCAGGTGAAAACAAGCCATCCCGTTGGAACGATCCATGTCCATAAGCTCGTAGTTTTCCTCTTCGCAAAAACGGGTCCCCTCAAACCGGGCATTCCGGATATCTTTAAAAGAATATTCCACGGGCGTTAAAAGATCCGCAAAGGCGGTTCTCCGGAAGGAGGTCCCGGAGAAGGTATCCAGGTAATTCCATGTTTTGGGAAGATAATCCAGCTCAAAAATACTGGCCCCGGCGCTCTTAACATAACAGTTGATATTCCGGTCCTGGAAGAGATATTCGGAACATCCGTCAATGTCTAAATCAAAGGCTAAAAGGGATGGGATAAACTTCCCCCGGGTCCGGCAGATCTTTTCAGCCCCCAAAAGGGCCTTATATACCGCTTTCCGCAGGGGCGCCCGGCGGATGCCCCCTGCGTTATAGAGGCCGGTATCGGCGTCACAGAAAAGGGTATAGCCCTGGGCTTTCCAGAGCTCCGCCCGGGCGTTCTTCTTCCGGGCTTTGTCCCCCCGCAGTTGATTGATAAGGGAATTGGTAAACATCATCTTGGTGTAAATACCGTTGGACTCGGGGTAGTCAATCATGAATTTCCGTTCCAGATGCTCGGGGAAATAGGCCTTGTTTAGCCGCCCCAGGGTTTTATAGTATTTCCCCGGGGTGGTAAATTCCATCTTATAGGAGAACTGGGAAAGGGCTTCAAAAAACCGGCCGTAACTGGTCTCCGGGGGTTCCCCCGCATCCTCCGTATAAAGCTGTTCCAGAAAAAACGTATGCAGCCCTCCCGGCTGGTAGTCCCGTAATAAATCTTCCAGAACCGAACCGGCTTCGCGGCCGGCGAAGGCCAGTTGCAGCCGCGCCGACAGGGGAAAAATGGTGGTGATCTTCCCCTGGCTTTCGCTGATACAGGGGGTGTACAAGCCGCAGCCGAAAAGTCCCGCGGAAACGAAGTGCCTTTCCTCCAGAAATGTATAGTTCATACCGCAGGTGCTCAGCACCCCTACCAGATGCTGTTCCCAGGCCGCATCAGGAATCCAGCAGCCCTGAGGCCGTTTGCCGAATTTCTTCCGGAGATAGGCGGTCAACATTTCAATCTGTCCAATCTTATCTGTCTGGGGAAGCAGGGGCATCATGGGTTCATAAAACCCTCCCCCCAGGATTTCAGCCTGTTTTCGGGAAATTAAATCCCCCAGGACCATGGTTAACTCGGGATGGTTACCCTCCAGCCAGTTGAGGAGCGCCCCGGAATAATGGAGAACTGCGGGAATTTTAGGGTATTGATTCAGGGTCTGAATAAAGGGTTTTAGCCGGGCGGCATAGATATGCTCAAGTTCCTCATCGCCGGTACCATGAGGAACATGATTATGAGAGCCCAAAACAACGCTTACTCTTTGATTCATTTTGCGGCTTACCTATGATTGCCTATGATTACTTATTCTAAACTACTTTCTGTTTCATGAAAAGATATGAAGGGTGAATTTACAGGGCTGCCTCATTTACTTTTTCACCCCAAGAAGAAATGAACCGCGAAGGCGAAGACACGGGCGGCGGATGGGGGTTAAAAGATCCCTAAAACCCTGAACAAAATTGCCGAAACAGAGGAAAATATCAGGGAAAGCAGCCCCATGGAGATGAGTATCAACGGGGGGCCCCGAAAAACCTCGGGAACCGCTTCCAGGGAAGAGCGGCGGCTGATTTCCCGGAGGATTAACGCCGCGGCCAGGCAGCCCAGGGAGAATCCCAGGGAAAGCACTAAGGCTTCCACCGGAGAAACCGCCAGGCGAAGGGTTAAAAAGAGAGATGTCAGTACCAGGCCGTTGTAGGAAGAAAGGGGGATCTCCGCATGGCTTAAGCCGGTACTTTCGGCGAGTTTCCAGGGGCTGAAACGCCCCCGCTTTGTTTCGCCGGAATTGTTCAGGGTAAATTTCCCGCCGGGGAAAAAGTAAACAAATACTAGTTCCAGGGCCATGGAGACCAGTACGGCAGTGGGAAAGAGTAGAAAGGATTCCAGAAACCCAAAGGCCGGAGGGCTGAGCACATACGTAAAAAAGAACCAAAGTATCAGAACCGGTACAAAAAGTATGGCCCAAAAGGGGGCGGAAAACCTTCCCCATTCCCGTTCAGGTTTCAAGCCTTCGGATTCGATAATTTTGGATATCCCAAGGCCGAACTGGAGCACTAGGTTCAAAGTCAGGCCGGAAAGAACCGCCAATATACCCAGGGTAGTCATTTTTTTTCCTCAGCCCGGGTATACCGGTTTCTAAACCGGCGGAACAGGCTCAGGCCATACCCCAGAAGCAGAATCCCCCCGGAGGAACCGGCGATAATCTGCACGGGGAAATACAGAGAGGACTCAAACGATATCAACGTTACTATACCCTGGGGCCCGCCGGGAAAAGAAAATACGCCGAACCCCAAAGGTTCCCGGATCAACGCCAGGGCGACAAGTATTCCCCCCAAAACCAGGGCTTCCAAAACAGCCTTTGGGATCGACTTTTCCGGATCGTGGACTTCCAGCCGGCGGCACATACCGGAACCGATACAGTACAACGGGACAAGGAGTATTACAAAGGTGGTTTCCATTGCCAGATAAGGACTGGCAAGGTGGATGAACATGAGATACAAACTCCCCCAAAAACTGGACAGGAAAACCCAGAGTATTTCCCGCCCTTTTTTTGGAAGTATGGGTTTTGCAAAACTCAGTACCAGTACCGTCAGCCCATAGGTCCAGACGAGCGCCCCGGTAACGATAAGGGCAAACGCCAAACGGTTCGTGGCCATGATCATAAGTCCCGCGCTGATCAGCGTGGAAAGGGGCGCGTTGGTTCCCCAAAAAAGATGGGATCGTACCTGATTGTTCATTTTTTCTCCCTCAACAAAGCTTCCCCCGCCGCCAGACGATCAATATAGGTTTGCAGTACCTCCGGGGCCAGCCTATCCAGGATTTGGGTGGAATGGGCGCCCAGGGGTATGGGATAGCCAATATCACCCTGGGGGGAGACAAAAACCACATAGGGAGCCAAAAGCCCCTCCACCATGATGGAAAAGATCACCGCCCGGTCTTCACTATTGCTCAGGGAATACCAGCTTCCCAGTTGGGCGGCCTTCGCCGCTTTCCATCGCGATACCGATTTATCCGCCACAAAGGGCGCCTCCAACTGCCGGACTTCTTCCGCAATACGCAGGGAATTATTGACATTCCGAATGAGAATTTTTTTCCGTACCGGCCCGGTAAGAAACCAGGCAAGGCCGCCGATAAGAAACAGCCCGGCGATCCACCCCAGAAAGATCCCCAGTTCTTTAAGCTTTTTGGAAACCCATTTGGAATCAGCCCCCGGCATGGGAACCTCCGATACCGCCGGAAATACCGGTGTATAGGAAACGGGTTTCAACATAACGAAAGAGCGGCACCAGGGCATTCAGCAGGACCAAGGCAAAGAAGGCGCCGTAGAGTTCAAAGCCCCGGTAACGAAATATAAAGCTCAGCACGGCCCCCAGGGCGGCGGTGATTAATACGCCCACCCGGGACTTTGGCCTCGTTGAAGGATTGGCGGCCAGGATGAACGCCGCAACCATGGTACCGCCGGTGAAGAGGGCAAAAATCATATCCCCTCCCCCAAAGAGCCTGATGAGAAAGCAATAAACCCCAAGATAACAAAGAGGTATCCAGGAACGGCTTACTTGGCCGGCGGTAATAATAATCGTACCTAAAAGAAGGGCCAGAAGTCCCCGGTCCGCGATAATCCCCGGTCCGGAAAAAGCCAGCAAATCGATATACCCCTCGGGCAGTTCGGAAGCGGTAAGCGAAAAAATCGTTCTATTTAATAAAGGGGTCCAAAATGTATCACGAATTACCAGGGGAGCGGCGGCAGGGTCCAGAAACTCCCGGGCCAGGCCTGCGGCCTGGGTGGTGAAGGAGCTATCCTTTAGGGCCTCGGCAAAAGCCCCGGGCCACCCGAAACGGATAAAGAGCCAGGCCCCCAAGGCGGGATTAACCCAGTTGCATCCTAGCCCGCCGAAACTGTGTTTAACCACCACCATGGCGAACACGGCGCCCAGGAAGGCAAAAACGGGATGTATCTGATTGGGCAAGAGGAGGGTTAAAACCAGGGCTGAAACAACGCCGCTGCCGTCCCGGTACATTCCGGAGAGACCCGTATTGGGATTACCCCCGCTCCGAATGAAATTCCGGAAGGATATATCGTCGATCAGTATTTCTGTGAGCAAAGCCCCGATCACCGCGGACAGGGCAATGAACAGGGATGCAAAGGCATCGGTCATCGAGGATTGTAAAATTGCGAGCCCCGCGCAACCGCTTACCATCCACATCCGGGATGAGCTTGAACGAGCCAGGTTTACCTGAGGCTTTTGAAAGAGAACCCGCTGGGGTGACGGCCCACGGGATCCGGCAGCATTGTTCACCGGCAAGCTAGGACCTCCCCTGTACTTCTTGCAGCGGAGTTCCCCGCGCAAAATCGGCAATAACCGTACTGAGGGGCAGCCGGGAAGGACAAACCAGCTCGCAACAGCCGCATCCGTGGCAATGGTCCGCCATGACCGGGCCGGGACTCGTCATTGCCATATCGGAAACGTTACCGGAACTTCCCGCAAAGCTCCCCGCGGCGGCGGAAAGCCCCGCAGCCTTAAAAAGTTCCTCCGGGTCCAGCCCTACAGGACAGACCGCCCGGCATTCACCGCAGCCGATACAGTTCCGGACTTTACCGCTCCACTTTTTCGGGAGGGCAAAGACCGCATAGCTGTTTTTTATAACCGGTTCATCCAGGTCCTGTACCATACGGCCCAGGACGGGAGAACCGGTGGCTATCCGCCCCGGCGTACCGGTAAACCCGCCGCATTCTTCAAAAAGATCCCCTATCCGGGTACCGATCCGTACCTTCATCACCTGGGGATTTTTTACTGCGGCCCCCCCCACCGCCACATACCGGTCCAGTATGGGCCGCCTCAACTTTACCGCATCGTGGATTGCCGCCAAGGTAGCGGGCCCCAGGAGCAGTATCTCTCCCAAATCAATCCCTTCCCTTTTCGCGTAGATCCGGAGAACTATCTCCAGTTCCCGCCGGTTCTGCTGGGGGTAGCGGGAACCTACTATTACAGCCGAAGCGGGGATATCATAGGCGGAAGCTTCCGCCAGGAAAAGATCCCCTAGTTCCCGTTCCCGCCGGGAAACCGCATAAATGATCCGCTCCGCCATAGAGGCCCGGGCGGCAATAACGCTCCCCTCCACCATCGCCTTAAGCCGTTCCCGGCAGAGTACGTAATCCGCCGCAAGCCAGGGATCGTCAAAGACACAGCGTACCACCAGGCTCCGGGGCCCCCTCATGGCCTGAAAGGATGCAATCAGTTCCGACACGGGAAGGCCGGAGCTTTCCATAGTAACCACCCCATATTCCGAAATAAGGTTCCGGAGTTTTGCGGGGGAAATATCCCGCCAGGGGAAAATTTCCTCCCTGCGGCCCAGTTTATCAAAGGCCCCCTCCATGCGTATCACCAAGGCGTCGTTGGTATGCCCCTCGAGCATTTTCCAGGAAACGGTACGCACCACCTTCCCAGGCACCACGGCGTGGATATTCGCCGAACCGGGATCCAGGCCCCGCCCTACAAGCATCCCCTCCTTTACCGAATCTCCCACAGAAACCATCGGCAAAGCCCTGCTCCCCGTATGATGAACCAGGGGAATAATCGAAAGAGCCGGTAAAAAGGCGGTAACACAGGTATCCCGGGAAGGCGCGGAGGGGTCCTCAAAATGTATTCCGCCCCGGGAAAATGTATATACCTTAGTTTTTGTTATCATCTGTCCCTTTCAAAACCGCGAATTACGCAGCAATTTGTTTATCTATTATATATATAGAAAATTTTCCTTTCATTCTACACCCCCGCCAATCCCAAAGGATCAGGGGAATGCACAGACCCAGGCTTATTAACAGGCAAATAAGTCCGCCGAAACGGGGCGCCGTGAAACCAGGATCAATATAGGTATAATTGTTCATAAAATCTATCAGCCCTTCCAGGGGAAAAGGGGGGATTTCTCCGGCATCTTCCAAAAAAAGCTCCCCGGAAACGTCTATAAGCCCGTCTCCCCCCAGGGAATACCGCCGGTAGGATTGGGAAGGGCCCTCCGCCTCGGGATCCGAACTAAGGGGCATGAACGAAAAATTCTGTTGAAAACGGACATGATCCCGGTACATTTCCGCATTTAGATCCTCCGAACCTTTCCAGCCAATCCACCCATGGGAAAAGCGGGGAGCGGAATTCCCGAAAAAAAACACGGGCAGGAACAGGAGAAGCAGAACGGCCAGGGTAAAGGGAAACATGATCCGGGAATACCCGGAAGGCCGCAGGGCCATATCGCTGATCGGTACCGGCAGAAAACGGATATGTCCCTGGCGATCCCCCCGGTAGGATTCGGCCCGGAGGGAAAGGCAGAGTATGACCAGGAAAAAGAACAAACCCATGATGACCGTCAACCAGGGAAGGGTTCCAAAGAAAGTGATAATCCCCAAGGCGGCAAGAAACAGAGCGGATAACGCCCAGGTCCCCGGGAGAGCCTGGGCGCCAAGGGCGGCAAAACCGCGGGGGGAATTCGGCGGCTTTTTATACCGCCGGGAAACGAAATATTCCCGTACCGGGTCCCGAAGGAGCCGGGAAAGGCCGGCCAGGACCGCTATGAGGGCAAAACCCGGGACCCCCAGGGCTGAAAGAACCGCCCAGAGGGGGAGAAAGAAGGCGGTAAACAGAGCTTCCCCGGAAAGCAGCAGGGTGAAAACCGCAGCGGCAGCAAAAAGTACGGCCGGCAAAATGACGGACCCAGGAGGGGTCAAGACCGCCAGGGAAAAAGGGATATCCCCCAGGGCAGATCTGATTCGGCCCTCAAGATCGCCAAAATTTCCCTTTAGGGGAATAAAAAGCCGCCGCTCTTCCTGGAAAACAAAAAAAGACCGCAGCCGCTCCGCATATCCGTCATTCCGGAGATCGAAGGGTTCGACCCTGTCCCGGTAGCTATCCAGGGGAACCTTTTCTAATTCCCCAAAATCATCAAGGAACACCCATTGGGATGATTCACCGATAGTATTGATAATCCGCTTCTGCGTTAAAAGTTCCCGAATAAGCCTGTCCGGATAAGAAGCGTCCAGGGTCAAAACAGCATATCCATCCTTTGGACCTTCTCGGACCGGCCGCCCTCCGAAGCCGGTAATTCCGCCATTGAGGAAAAACAGCAGAACCCCGGATATCAGAGAAGCGGCTATTGAAATGAGCAGGGACTTCAGAAAAGACATGTACCGGAAAACCTACAAATACGCATACGCCGCTGCTATAAATATACCCAAAAGAGCCCCAATTACCACTTCCAGGGGAGTGTGCCCCTGCACTTCTTTGATCGGGTGATACTCAAGGCCAAACCGTTCTTCCAGATTCCGCCCCAGGGAGTTGAGGGATTTGCCCTGTATCCCCGATGAACGGCGGACCCCCATGGCATCCCTCATTATAATGAGGGATGTAAAAAAAATGACCGCAAATAAATTCGATTGCAGTCCTTCTCTAATGGCTACCGAAGCCGTCATAGCCGAAACCAGGGCCGCGTGGCTTGAAGGCATCCCGCCGGTACGCCAGACAATGGTCATCAGAACCTCCCTGCCGTTTTTCCGGTTTGTCTTAAGCAGCAAAATCACCGTTTTAACCACCTGAGCGAGAAACCAGCTCGTAACCGCCGACAAAACTATGGGATTTTCGATAAAAACCTTGACTGATTCTGATCGGATCGACATTGCCATAGACATTATTATCTAACCATTGTCCAGGAATGTATAAAAGTCAAGGGTATTTCCGGGCCTCTCCAGGGCCTTGGCGCTTACTTTTTAACCGTTACAAAATCAGTCACCCCCGCGCTGCCGCGTACCTCGTCCGGGTCTGTGGAGGCTCCGGGGAGATAACTCCCCGGCTCTACCCGGACACCAGTTTTGTTTCCAGCACGCATCGACGGCAGGCCGGCGAGCGGGTAGACAAAAAGTATGGAAGGCCGGGTACTATTCAGTCCTTCGGCGTTCAAACATCATGAAACCGGAGCTGACATCTATCGGGCCATTGAGACCAAAATCTACGAAGGCCGGATAAAGGGCCGGGACAACAAGTTCGCCGTTATCGGTTTCAACACTAAGGGAAACCCGATTGAAGTAATGTACACCATCATCGGCAGCGGCAGCGTTTAGGTCTTCCATGCGATGAAGGCCCGTAAGGGCGTGATTGCTCAACTTGGCAGGCTGAATGGAGGCTAACATGGCATATATGACCGATGAA
>JAITBO010000286.1 GCA_031283505.1 Treponema sp.
TTCCTGGCCGCGGCGGAGGGCTATAAGCTCTTTCGCGGGAAGATCACCGACGTGCTGCGGGAAGTGCGGGGGGCCTTTAACTTCGGCAAGGCCCTGATCGAAGGCACGGCTGAGTACAAGGGGAAAACCGCCTCGGTGGAATTTCAGAATGAAAACCTCGTGGCAACGGTGGACGGGGAAATCCGCGCCACCACCCCGGACCTGATATGCCTGGTAGATACGGAGACCTTCATCCCGGCGCCCACGGATGCCCTGAAATACGGCAAGCGGGTCCTGGTGGTGGGCCTGCGCTGCTACGAAGCGTGGCGGAGTCAGGCGGGGCTTGAGATTGTGGGGCCCCGCTACTTTGGCTATGACACGGACTACGTTCCCGTGGAGGCGCGGGCCGGTATTCAGAACAGGGGAGGCAGGGCATGAGCGCGAAACAATCCACCTATCGTTTAGGGGTCGATGTGGGCGGCACCAATACGGACGCCGTATTGATAGACGAAAATCTGCAAGTGGCGGCGGCGGTAAAGCTGCCGACCACCGCCGATGTTTACGGCGGCATCCTCGCCGCGATCCGGGGGGTGCTGGACAGCTCCGGGATTGACCGGCGGCTCATCACCAAGGCGATGCTGGGCACCACCCAGTGCACCAACGCCATTGTCGAGCGCAAGCGGCTTTCAAAGATCGGCGTGCTGCGGATAGGCGCGCCGGCGACGCTGGGGATCGTCCCCATGGTTGACTGGGCGGAGGACCTTAAAGGCATAGCCGCCACCGTTGAGATAATCCGGGGCGGCTTTGAATACGACGGCAAGGAGCTTGTTGCCTTTGACGAAGCGGCGGCCCGGGCTTTTTTCGGGGATTGCAAGAAGCGGGGCCTACAGTCGGTCGCCATAAGCCAGGTCTTTTCGGTGATCCGGGAGGATCACGAGGAACGGGCCGCGGCAATCTGCCGGGAAGTGATGGGGGAGGGGGTGTACGTGTCCCTTTCAAGCAGGATCGGCAGCATGGGCCTGATTGAGCGGGAAAACGCCACTATCCTCAACGCCGCCCTCTACGATGTGGCCCACAGCTTTACCGAGGGCTTTGTGAACAGCCTGCGGGATCAGGGCGTAAGCGCCGCGGAGGTCTACTTCTCCCAGAACGACGGCACCCTGATGAGCATGGAACTTGCCCGAAAGTACCCGATCCTTACCATAGCCTGCGGGCCCACCAACAGTATCCGGGGCGCAAGCTACCTCTCCCGGCTGTCAAACGCCGTGGTCATCGACATAGGCGGTACCACCACGGACTTCGGCATTCTGCAGAACGGCTTCCCCCGGGAGAGCAGCGCGGCCGTCACCATAGGCGGGGTGCGGACCAACTTCCGTATGCCCGACGTGATCTCCATAGGGCTGGGGGGCGGCAGCATAGTCCGGGAGCGGGGCGGCGAAGTTACGGTGGGCCCGGACAGCGTGGGCTACCGGCTCACCGAAAAGGCCCTGGTCTTCGGCGGCGACACCCTTACGGCCACGGACATCGCCGTGCGCTTGGGGCTTGCCCGGGTGGGGGACCCGGCAAAGGCCGCCGGCATCGATCAAAGCCTGGCCGAAAAAGCCCTGGCCCGGATCGTCGAAACGGTGGAGGATCACCTGGACTCGATGAAAAGCTCCGGGGAAGCGGTGGACGTGGTCCTGGTGGGGGGCGGCTCCATCCTGCTCCCGGACCGCATCGCCGGGGCCAAAAAGCTCTACAAGCCGGATCACTTTGCCGTGGCCAACGCCATAGGTTCGGCCATCTCCAAGGTGAGCGGGTCCTACGAAAAGCTCGTCTCCTACGACGAAACGCCCCGGGAGCAGGCCCTGGAAACGGCCAAGGCCGAGGCCGTGGAATTGGCGGTCCGGGCGGGCGCCCTGAGGGACACGGTGGAGATCGTCGACGTGGAGGACGTGCCCCTGCAATACCACAAGGGCAACACCTGCCGGGTCAAAGTCAAGGCCGCAGGAGAATTGGGATAATGGAGGCACCATGAAAAACAAGGTGTTTTGGGTGAGAATATTCACAGGATGGTCAGAATTGTATGCAGGAGTAGGATTCTTGTACTACTCACGCTGAACTTGCCGTTTTTCAGGCAAGATACGGTAGTTCCATGATTCAAATGGGTACGGCTCACAAATTGTTGAAGTTGGTATTTCCACATTTTAACTCTGTTACCGTTGCTCTCACTATAGTCGCAGGTTATGTACAGTCTTTTGAGTTTGGAAAAGTATGTTTGCCAACTGTCTCCCTCCAGTTGATCTGTTTACTGTAACCCGTTGCGTCAAGTATTTTGCCTATGGTGATATGCCCCACAAAGATGCTGTCCTTCCCCAACTCCGTTTGTATTTTTCTCAATGTCAAGATAATTTGACTCCACAAACTTACATCCGCCGCCGCTTCGCTGTGTTTTCCCGTCAATTTTATCGTTGTTGTTCAGTTCGCTGGCTGTTTTTGTTATAGTGGTCCGTGATATGCCGGAAAATGCGGCTTACCAAACTGATGCCGCCCCGGCCATACGGTATGGCCTCGTTTGCCAAATACAGCCGTTTTTGTCGTTCATCCAATAGAGGCATCATTCGTCGAATCCGTTTTTCCATCAATGTTTTCGCCCCTCGGTTATTTGATGAAAACATTGCAGCACAGGTAACGAAACGAACAAAAGGAAACATGGTGCCGGGAAACGCAAAAGGGAGCAGGCATTACGTATCTTCCACTATGAACCTCACCCGGCATACTCAGTGTCCAGGAATCGGGAGCGGTTATTGTTAATGTAGCAGGAACGTCGTTACGCGTACTCGTATATACTCCGGTTATACCGCTGCCTGGCGTCTTGTCGTCATCATCGGGAAAAACATCGGTTTTGCAACCGGCAAACCCCAATGCCAACCGGCAAACCAACATTGCCATGAAATTACGTTTTTTTTCATACTTACTCATGTTAGGCAGGAAAAATAATATGAACCACTAACCACACGAACTTTTGAGGTTAAATTCATATATTCGTGAAGTTTGAGAGGTTCGTGGTTAAATTTCTTCAATTTTGGTTCCGCTACGGTAAGGTGAGCTTAATACGAAATCCTGAAGTTTTTGTAGGTCCCGGTGGGGACCTGAAGGCTGTAATCTACGGTATCGACACGAGCGCCGGGAGGGCCGCGATGGAGCCACTGGAGAAAAGTTTCCAGTTTTTCTTTGGGACCTTCGGCCCAGACTTCGACATTCCCTTCGGGAGTGTTACGGACCCAGCCGGAAAGACCCCGGAGTTGGGCTTCATGGAAACAAGTGTAACGGAAGCCTACGCCCTGGACACGGCCCCGGATACGGGCGAAGAAGGCGGCAGGGGCTGGTGCGGAAGATGGGCCGGAAGCCTTCACAGAAGCCCCTCCTCCTGAAAGCGGTCAAGAAGGTCCGGAGAAAAACCCTCGTAACGGAGGACCTGCTTCAGGCGGCCTTGACCGGCGGCGCGGAACCGGGGAGCGGGGCGGCGGCGGTTCTTTTCCAGATAGGAACGGAGGAGGGCCGCTTCGGCTTCTTCGTCCAGGACGGTGGAAAGGGCCGACTGAACCGCACTGCGGGAAAGACCCCGACTGCGCAGGGATTCGGTGAAGACGCGGGGGCTGGCCCCGGAGGGCCTGACAAGACGGGACTGTATCCAGCGGGAGGCGTAACGACTGTCATCGATGACGCCCTCGGAAGAGAGGCTGGCGACTACGGCCCGGACGCAGGAAGCGGAATGGCCGCGGCTTTCCAGCTTGCGGATTATGCCAAAACTGTACTGTTCCGCCCTGGCGGTAAGACGCAGAGCGGCCCGCTCCGTCCGGTAGCAGGCAGCGGCGAAACGGAGGGCCTCGGTTTCCACCAGGGACAACTCCCGGCCAAGGGCATAAACCGTCTCCATAGGGTATTCGGGGGATAAATAACCGGTCTTGAAGGAAAACAAGGAACCATCCGACAGGGCTATCCGAAAAACCTCCGGATCCGTCTTTCGGAGAAACCCGTCTTCGTCTGTTCTATCCGCCGGTTTTAGGGATTCCACCGTCATAGACGGCTCCAATTACCCGCGCCGCCCACAGCCTGTGGGCGGACGCAAAGGTTTTACAATGACGAAACTAGCGCTTAGAGAACTGGAAGCGGCGGCGGGCGCCCCGCTGACCATATTTCTTGCGTTCCACCATCCGGGGGTCCCGGGTAAGGTAGCCGTTGTTTCTGAGGCTGGTATAGTTACCCTGATCCACCTGACAGAGTGCCCGGGCCAGGCCATGACGGCAAGCGCCGGCCTGACCGTTGGACCCGCCGCCGTAGACGTTGATCAATACGTCAAATTTGTTTTCATTGGCGGTGACTACCAGAGGCTGGCGGACCGTTATAGAATGCTCCGACTGGGGAAAATAAATACCCAAATCCCTGCCGTTGATAACGATTTTTCCGCTTCCATCCCGAACATACACCCGGGCAACGGCGTTTTTTCTTCTTCCGGTCCCAATACCAAGATTCTTTACCACGTTATACTCCCTTAGATATCAATGGCCTGGGGGTTCTGTGCCCCGTGGGGATGCTCGGCTCCCGCATAGACCTTAACGTTTTTCAGCAATTTACGTCCCAGGGGCCCCTTGGGAAGCATTCCCTTGATCGCCAATTCCAGAGGGGATGTGGGATGACGAGCAATCAGTTTCTCAAAAGAGTGGGATTTGAGTCCGCCGACATACCCGGAGTGGCGGTAATATATCTTGTTCTGGGCTTTTTGACCGGTAACCGCGACTTTTTCCGCGTTTACAACCACCACATAGTCCCCAATTTCCTGATGGGGCGCAAAGATCGCTTTTTCCTTCCCTCGGACTATCGCCGCCGCCTTAGCCGCTATCCGGCCCAAAGCCTTTCCTTCAGCGTCAATCACAAACCATTTCCGCTCAACATCTGCGGGTTTAATGAACATAGTCTTCATTTTACAACCTTCTCTATAGAATACGAGTGAGACACCATATTGTCATAGATTGGGAAAAAATGTCAAGTGCGAATTGAATCATCAAAAATCTAACCGAAATGCAGGCATCCTCACGTCAAACAGACTTATACTATACTGTAGCCTAATATCGGTTTTTGAACTGCCGTACTCTGATTCATCGCCGGCATCCAGCAGATATACCGCCTTTCCCTCTAGCCACCCCGGTTTCTCTACCTGCATCCGCTTCTCCCGGCACAAATTTTCACATAACCATCGCAGCCGGCGGGCTCTTCGAGTCCGACCGCGCTATTACCTATCCGGGTATAAAGAGCCTTTTGGGTTAAATGATAGCCCTCGCTCATACCTAATAATGCACAGGTATTCCCAAAGGATTTCCCTTAGGTCAAATACAGAAAGATGAGTTTCAGCAAATCTTCAGGTGTCTTGATTTCCCGATTCCGCCGCAACGCGCCCAGTTCCTTCGCTTTTTCTCTCCAAAGCCCCGGTATTATCGCCGCCAGATCTTCGAAGGTATAGTTGTCCTCTCCCGTGTCCCCAGTTTATCCGGTGAGAACTGTTTTGCCAACTGATTAAGTAAATACACAGAGACTTTAGTCCGCACTCGCTTCCGGTGGTTCATTGCTCTTTTTCGGATGAGGTGCATAGGATTTCTCTATGGTCTCATGAGGTCATGCTGAAAGGTTTTGCCTATTTCATCCTTAATCACGAGTTTTCGTGACGCAATACGGGTCAAGTTTAGAACTACCGCCGCCCGGTCATGCCAAAGCCCTCCACCCTACTCGTGATACGGTCCCTTCCATGAGCCGGAATTATAAAGGTAGACCCCGGCCAGGGAACCTTTATCCTGATAATATTTGCGGAAGGAAGCGCCATAGGTTCCAAGGGAAGTTCCGCTCTCAATAGCGACATTGCTGCTTATTTCTATGAATACCAGGCTGTTGCCATAAAACGCGCCTGTTCCCAGGGATGTGACGCTTGCCGGCAGCAAAAGAACCGTCAGGTAGTTACCGTCGAAGGCGTAATCGTCTATGGATTCAAGGCCGCTTCCCAGACTGATCGTTTGCAGATAAGCATTCTGAAAAGCCAGCTTGCCGATGGATTTTACCGTATCCGGAATGGCTATATCATAAAACCTGCTTCCGACAAACGCCTTGTTTCCGATAACCTCTAATTTATTGGGCAGCACAACCGCCTCTAAATAGGCGTCGGCAAAGGCCCCCTCCCCGATAACCGTTACCGGTTTGCCGTTCAGGGTGTTGGGGATGGTGAGTACCCTGCCATATCCCGAATACACAAAGTACCGGGTTATGATCACCCCATTGGTATCAGGATCGTCGGCATATTCATAGGGAAGATTGTTCGGATCGTCTTCCCACCACGCATAGAGCCAGACATTCTCAGATTCTATGCGTATCTTGTCGCCAGGTTGAAGGGGGGTATCATTGCCGGGCTGCTGCCAGCCCAAAAACTTCAGATTTCCCTTTTTCAGTTCTTCCGGTTTAGCAAGCACGGTTGCCGTATGCCCGGAGAAATATACCTTTGAATCCTCCGGGGGAAAGCCTTTCGTATTACCATTACCTTCATAATAAACATGATACGGCTCTTTATACCCATAGTAAGACCCATCATAAATAGGGCAGCCCGAAAGAAGAAGCAAGAACAGCAGTTCCGCGCCCAAATACAGCAAACCGGCGGTCCGATGATGTCTTACCGCGTATTTTGTTGATTTCCGAAGCATACAACTCCTCCTTACGTGAAAACTATACTATGGAATCAATCCCCAAGAGATTAAATTACCGGCAATTTTACCGCAACTTCGGCGTTGGGCAGTTTAACAGGGGTTCCCGCCTGAATACGGACTTGATACGACGGGGACGTAATATCTATGCCTGCGGCATTGAATCCGTCCTGTAGATTCTGGTAGAGTCCAGAGTAGATGGCGGGTACCCGGTCAACCTCCTTGGTGTAGGCGTTGATCTGGTATCTTGCATAAAAATCGTCCAGGGCGGTTTGGAGGACGAAGGGCTTGGGCGTATCCAATACAAAGTTCGTCTTGAGGGCTGCGGCAATAAGTATCCCGTGAACAGTGGTCCAAGGGACGGCATAGCCTATGCTAACTTCCGCATAAAGGATCAGCCCTTCCTCATCTTCGTCTGAAGATGTGTGGTAATTAATGATACTGGAACTCAGAATCATCATATTGGGAAATGTAACATATTCGTTCTTGTGGGTCTTGAGCCGAACAACCATCAAAGTCTTTTCCACTACAAATCCTGTCGTTTCTTTGATCTGAATTCTGTCGCCTATTTTGAAGGGCCGCATATAGGTGATAACAAATCCGGCGATCAGGTTCCCTATAGCCGAGGTTGATCCCAAGGAAAAGATGAGCCCCACAAAAACGGTGACGCCCTGAAAGATGGGAGACCCCGAACCCGGAAGGTAGGGGTAAACCACCGTCATGGTAAAGGCGTACAGCAAAACCCGCAGAAGGTTGAAGGTCGGCTGCGCCCAATCAGAGTAAAACCCCGGTATAACCAGCCTTTCCCGCTCGATTTGGGTGGCAAAAAATTTCAACCCTCTGATAACGTAACGGGTTATCAGCAAAATGATGACGATAGAGATCAGGTTCGGGGTATACTTGACGGCATTGATAAGAATGTTTTTCAGAGGCGTCAGGATATACTTAAAGAGCGTGGAAGCCAGGTTTTTCGTCACCGGAAAAAGGCTGAACACAATGGGGATGGTAATGAAAAGCTGAAAGGCGGTGACGATATACTTCACTATTTTCAGCCCAAACAACAGCATATTCATCATCTGTTTTGTCGTTAAAATATGCAGTTGTTTAACGACCAAGGGCTTAAGTCTTTTTCCACCCCAGGCGGCCAGTTTTATCTTAAAACGGTCAAAGAGCCGCCAGACAAGCCAGATCAACAGGACCTGTATGGCAATGACGATCAGGGCAAGCCCAACCCGCCGGGCATAGTCCAGTACCACCTCCGACTCTACGGTTATGCGGGTGTGAAGGTCCCCGGCGGTATCCTCTATTGCCGTGACAACCGATTGGTCTGAAAAAACCGGAGCCGCCGGTATGTCCGCCCTGGCTTCGCCGTCCGGTACGCCGGGCAGCGGGACGACAGGCGATTCCGGGGAAACCGGTGCAGCACCGGTTTCCTCCGCCGAAACGCCGCCGGAACCTCCTGCCGGAACCTCGTCATCACCGGCTGCCGGGAGGAGGACCGGGGAGAACAAAACGCTGATGATGAAAAACAAAAACAATATGGCTTTGGAAAATCGCGGGAAACTTGTCATAAGGACTCCTATGAATTTCGATTTATACTCTTATACTTTCCTTGCATACTTTCCTTGATTTTAATTATAATCCCCGCTGTCTACATGGTCTATAAATAAAGATTTAGAAACAGCTTGCTATAGCCGTTTCCAGAGCGTCAAGATTCGGTTTGATTACTCCCAGGGGGTCTGATTTTTCCCGGAGCATGGACAATCGCTGGGGAATCTCCACGGTCTGGCCGGCAGCCTGGGTTACCGTGACCGCTTTCTTTGCGGGATGGCCTGTAGCAAGGATGACCACATGGCTGCTGGGTTCAAAAGAGGACGACAGCCGTTTCGCCGCCGCGTAAGCTACCGCCGCGTGGGGGTCAAGGATAATGCCGTACCGCTTCCAAAACTGTTCCAGAGCCTTCAGCGTTTCGTCATTATCCACAGCGGCGGGAAAAACCATGTTCCGCATAACTGCGGGCGCTTCGGCATAAAACGAAGCCAGCCGCTCGTAATTTGAAGGATGCCCCACATCCAGGGCGGGAGAATTGGTGACTTTGGCTGGCCGGGGGATAAACTGCCGTCCCTTGATAAAATCACCAAAAGCGTTGTTGGCGTTCATGGCGGCGATAAAGCCGTTCACCGGCATCCCGAATTTCCAGGCGTAGAGTCCGGCAATCAGGTTACCGAAGTTCCCCGAAGGAACACTGAACAAGAGGTCCCCGTTCAAATACTTCTTTATCTTGACAAAGGCGTAAAGAAAATAAAACGACTGGGGCAGAAGGCGCCCCGCGTTGATGGTGTTGGCGCTGGTAATGCCGTAACGTTCCGCATAAGGCCGGTCCCGGATGATTTCGTTGACCAGCCGCTGACATTCGTCGAAAGACCCTTCAATCTGAATGGGGATGATGTTCCCGCCTCTGGGAACATACGTAGCGGGATCGAGTCCCTGAATGGGGCCGGAAGGGTAAAGCATTACCGACGTGATATTTTGACGGTTATGGAAGGCGTTTGCGATGCTTGCCCCCGTATCGTCCCGGACGGCGGAAACAATCATGGCCGGGCCGTTGTTCTTGAGGAGTTCTTCCAGAACCGCCGCAAGGAACGCTATGCCGAAATCCTTAAAAACCCCTGTGGGACCGTTATAAAGGGTCAAAAGAGAGAACTTTTCATCAAGCTGCCGCAGCTCAGGTTCAAAATCAAAGGCGCTTTCCGCAACCCTGGTTGCGGAAAAAGGATTCAATTCACCCTGGAGCAGGCCGGGGGCGACCGTAGCCGCCAGTTCGGGATAATCCGTTTCGGCATCCATATATAGGAAGTATTGACGCATATCCATGACCGAAGCGGGCACATAGAGTCCCCCGTCCGGGGGCAGACAGCGCAAAACCGCCTCTTTAAACGGAACCAGCGGCTCATGGGACCTAGTAGATCTGAATTGCATAGAAGTCCTCAATAAAAAAAGAACCAAGGCAGCTTTTTTTATCATTCTGTTTTTTTATAAACCCCATGCCTAATACTTTACCCTAAAAATGGGGAATCTGCAAGGGGACGGTAGTCTCCGCCCCATTCCCCCGGTTTAACGTAACTCCGCCGGAAGAAGCAACTTAAAATGATATACGGAAGGGCAAATTTTTTCCCTAAAGGCTGGTTTTTAAATACCGATACTTAAAATGAAACTGAATGGAACCATGCGTCCGTCGGGCCTCCGTGGTTTTGTTCAGGGAGGAACGAAGCCGTTATAAAGCGGTGGCGTTCCGGAACAGCAATGTCCCCGGAGCGTAAGTTCCCCCTCACCCTTCCGGATACGGGTGGGTCGAGGGTTAATGGCACAAACTTTAAAAGGGGTTTTCCCAAAGGGAAAACTTCAAGACAAAAACGTTATGCGTTAACACATAATGTCTTTGTCCGGCATGGATGCCGCGGCGCCAAACACTGCATAGGGCAGCGGTGCGCCGAAAATGCCAAAGGAGTAAAGGTATGATTATTAATCACAACTTAAGCGCAATGTTTGCCGACAGGTCCCTCAAGGTCACCCAGACATTCCTGGACAAGAACATGGAGAAACTGTCGAGCGGCTTGCGTATCAACCGGGCAGGCGATGATGCTTCGGGACTCGCTGTTTCTGAGAAGATGCGGAGCCAGATCCGCGGTTTGAATCAGGCGTCACAGAACGCGCAGCATGGTATTTCATTCATTCAGACTACGGAAGGCTATCTCCAGGAATCCGAAGACATCGTTCAGCGCCTGCGTGAGTTGGCGGTTCAGTCTTCAAACGGTATCTACACTGCGGAAGACCGGATGTATATCCAGATCGAAGTTTCAGCTTTGATTGACGAAATTGATCGGATTGCTTCCCACGCCCAGTTCAACGGGATGAATCTTCTGACCGGAAGGTTTGGCCGGCCCGTCGGTGAAAACGTGGTAACCGCTTCTATGTGGCTCCATATCGGCGCCAACATGGATCAGCGGGAACAAGTATTTATCGGCACCATGACTGCCAAGGGCATTGGGGTCCGCAACGTCGGTGACGAATCCATTCTTTCGTTGTCCGAACCGGACAGCGCCAACCGTGCCATTGGAACCCTCGACGAGGCGCTTAAGCGGATCAACAAACAAAGATCCGATCTCGGCGCCTACCAGAACCGGCTGGAACACGCGGTCCGCGGCATTGACATCGGGGCCGAAAACCTGCAAGCCTCTGAATCCCGCGTAAGGGATACCAACATGGCGAACGAGATGGTTACTTACACCAAGAACCAGATCCTCAGCCAGTCGGGTACCGCGATGCTGGCCCAGGCCAATCAGAGAGGCCAGGCGGTTCTCCAGCTTCTCCAGTAAATGGCTGACGGTCCGGTTAAGATTGCCGTTTAAGAGCAATTTCGACCTGGGTCCCGCCGATCATTTAGACGTACCGGGAAGGCGCCGTTCCGGCTTAGGCCGGAACGGCTTCTTTTTTTAAAACCTGTGAGCCTGTCCCAAAACTAATTGACTGTACGCTAATGCGAAGGAGGCTTTTCCAAAGCCGCGTATATGTTAGTTTTTCCACCCTTCAGGATACAGGACGATCCGCACGGGGCCTTCCGGCAGAAGGCGGCGGCAGAGGTCCCGAATTTCCGCCGGGGTAACCGCAGCGTACAAGCCGGGGCGCTTGTTCAACTGACCCAGAGGCAGGTTCAGTGTGACCGCAAGGCTTCCATAGTTTTGGGCTATGTAGCGGTTGTTCTGCATGGAAACTTCCCAGCTTTTTTTAAGGGCTTCCAGCGTCTTCGCAAAGATATCTTCGTCGATAGTCCCCCCGGCGATAAGCTCAAGCTGTTGTATGACGGCTGCACTCAGTTCATCTGCCCGGCGGGGATCGCAGGAGAAGTAACTGCTCATCGTGAGTTCGCCGTCACGAGGCAGGGGAGAAAGGGAGGCTCCGGCGGAAACATAGTATACTCCTCCCAGTTTTTCCCGTATCTCTTCGGTCAAGATGATGTCCATGTATTCGGTTAACGCCAAAGCCGCCGCCCTCTGACGTTCGTCATACTTTTCGGGCAGGAACCATCCCATGAATACCAGGCTCTTCTCTTCCTTTCCCTTGTAAATAGTCTTTTCGGTCTTACCCGGACGCAGAATCTGCGGGTCCGTCCAGGTATTCATGCCTGCTTCCGCCGGAGGAATGGCGGCAAGATAGGTCTCTACATAGCTGCGGACGGCGGGGATGTCCAGATTGCCGGTGAACACAAAGGTGTAGTCCTGGGGACCCAAGCCCCGGCGCACAAAGTCCAGAGCCGCCTGAGGGTGTACCTTTTCCAGGTCCGCAAGTTCCATCGGCCTGCTAAAGCGGTTGTTCCCGAAGGTGAGCCGGCTTATCTCATCGCTGAAGACCTCCTCGGGATCGTTGTCCTTTTGAGCCAGAATGGTCCGGTACTGATCCATCATAGCTTCAACCGCGCCGGGATCAAGCCGGGGCTGGGTAAAGCTGAGGTAGAGGAGTTCAAACAGGGTCTTGAGGTCCCCGGCGGCGGCGTACCCTTCAAAGCCCCGGTGGAAAAGGGCGGTCCAGTAGGTAATGGAAACCTGCTTGTCCGCCAACTTTTGGAGGAGTTCCGTCCGTGAATAGGGGCCTAAGCCGGAAACGTTCATCATTTCCGCCGCAAGATTTACGGAAACTTCTTCCGATTCGGGCGCGCCGGTAGTACCTCCCCGGGCTATGGCGTAAAGGATAATTTCGTTGTTCTTGTTACTTGTCTCTTTAAGGATAACCTTCCCTCCGTTGCTCAGTTCCCAGAGGATGGCCCCGGTTTCGGCATCCCGGCTTTCGTTGGCGATCTGACCGGCTGTAGGTTCTTGGTCCAAGAGCTTATCGCTGACAGGCGTCTCTTTAGGCCGGGGTATGCGCTCCTTCCGGCTTGCCGCAAGAATGTTTTTAAGCTCCGCCGCGTCCGGGAGATTGGCCGTTTCTGACTCAGGGATGGTCAGGAACATGGTGATGTCGTTGAAAGCGAAGTAATTTTTTGCAGCCGCCGCTATTTCCCTGGCATTTATGACGGGGAACATCCTGGTAATCGCGTCCAGTTCCCATTCAACGTCCGCCGTGTTTTGGTCCTGTAAAAAATGAGAAACAAACGAATACACAAAAAGGTTCGACGGCTGCCGGTCTTTTTCCGAAACCCGCTGCATAAAGTTTGAAATAAGGGTCCGCTTTGCCCGGTCAATTTCGGCGTCGGTAAATCCGTAGCGGCTTATGGATTCCTTTTCCCGCAGAATCGCTTTAAGGCATTCGCGGACAGCGCCGGACTTGGCAATGGCCGAAACCACATAAAAACGGGATTCCCGTCCATACCGGCTCTCCCAGGTCCCCGCAGCGACATAGGGAGTTTCGGGCCTGGAAGCGGCTTCCTCCATTCGGAGGGAGATCATCTGGCTTATGAGGGCGTCAATAAGCCCCTGGCGATAAGACGCGAGGTCTCCCCGCAGCGGCTGGGGAGCTTCCCGGTAATAGAGGTCGAGCCGGGGATACGGATATTCAGGATCGGTTATGATCTCTATTCTAAGGCTGTCCTTTTCCGGGTTGGGAAGTTCATAGAACGGCCGGTCAAGGGGAGAACCGGGAGGAGGGGCCGTAAAATGAGCGGCCAGTTCCTTTTCCAAAACAGCCCCGTCAAAGTCTCCCACCAGGACGATCGCCATGTTGTCGGTCCGGTACCATTTTTTATAGAAATTTTCCAGCCGGGACGCCGGGGCATTACGGATGATTTCGGGCAATCCTATGGGGAGCCTGTCCGCATAGGCCGATCCCCGGAAAAGAATGGGCAGCATTTTCTGCATGACCCGTTCATCGGCCCCAAGCCTGGACCGCTGTTCTTCCATTATAACCGCCCGCTCGTCGTCAACATCCTGAGGCGTAAAGGTAACGGCGCAGGACCAGTCGTCAATCACCGCAAGAGCTTTCGCGGGGATACGCTTGATCCCGTCTTCCCCGGTTTCCACCGGAGCCTCTATACCGTAGACCGTCTCGTCATAGGAGGTATAGGCGTTTACATCGGCGCCAAAACGCATCCCCAAAGAACGGAGGTAGTTGATTATCTCCTGTTCAGGGAAACGCTTAGTCCCGTTAAAGGCCATGTGTTCCGTAAAGTGGGCAAGGCCCCGCTCTTCTTCGGTTTCCAGCACCGAACCGGCGTTCACCGCCAGGGTCAGGAATGCCCGGTTTTCGGGCCGGGCATTTTCCATGATATAGTATCGCAGGCCGTTGGGTAGCTTTCCCGTCCGGACCTTCGTCATAAAGGGGACCGGATCGGCGGCTTGTCCCAAACCGCCGTAAATATCGGCCTTACCGGACATCCCGGTATTTCCCGAGGAGGCGCAGGCGGCAAAGCTAAGGATTCCACAAATCAAACAGGCGATTAAAAAATAACCGGCGGTCAGAAATAACCGGCTATATACCGATAGACGGGCTTTTTGCCCCGTCCGTAACCGTTGAAAAATATATGGTTTATTCATCATAGGGTAAAGTATAATGTTTTAGCGAAGGTTACACCAATAGAAACAAGCCGGAGAGTCAACTGCCGGCTTTCTCCGAAATTTCCAAGTATGTAAGGTTTATTCGAAGCCGGGGTCAGGCCCCCGGGGCAGGGCCCTGGGGTCAGGCCCCTTGTGAAAAACGCCCGGCGGGGCTATACTGGCTCCCATGGCTTTACTTTGCGGGGGCGCGGCGGTTTCCCTCTATAAAAAAGACGATCCCCTTCCGCGTATGTCCATCGGATACGTTGTGTCCGATGGACCTGGAAAAATTTACCCCCCCCCACACACACACACACACTCTCTCTCTCTCTCTCTGTCGTAATCTTTCCCGGCAGCGATCTTTTTTCCCTGCCTTTCTTCCCCGTTCTTTCTCTCTTTTCCCTTCGCGTATCTTCCATTTTTCTCTCAATGTCTTTCCCGCAAGGAGGCCATCATGGCAGTAATCAATTCCGTAACCGAGGTTTTGCACCGCATCCGGGTAAAACTCTATCCCAACTACCTGACCCACGTGGAGGGCGCGTATATCGCCCGCACGGACAACGAGGCGTCCCTCTCCGTCGAGGAGGTCTGCGCGGCCCTGAAGAACCGCGGCGGCTTTACGGGCAGCTACGACGACCTGGTGGAACACGTGCGGCAGTTCTTTGACGAGGCGGCCTACCAGCTCTGCGACGGGTTCGCCGTGAACACGGGCTACTTCTCGGTACACCCCAACGTGGGGGGCACCTTCGACAAAGTTTTCGAGGGGCACGACACGGAAAAGCACCCGGTAACCTTCCGGTTCCGCACCCGCGCCCCGCTGCGCGCCCTGGCGGAGCATATCGCCGTGGAGGTGGAAGGGCTCGCGGATGTGCAGGGGTACATCGACGAGTTTATCGACATCACCACCGAAGCGGTGAACGAGACGCTGACCCCCGGCGGGCAGTTCAGCGTCAGCGGGCACAAGCTCAAGGCGGCCGGGGACAAACCGGA
>JAITBO010000239.1 GCA_031283505.1 Treponema sp.
TCTTACTGCAAGCCAAAAATGCCCCACAATGACCGGTTGCGAAAAATTTTAGAGGGCCCGCTTGTTTTTGCCTATCCTGGGAGCCTGCCGCGCTTAATGATAGGGGAATATTATAGAACACCAGTTTGAGCATGGGGACAAGAAAAACTTTAAAATATAGGATGAAACGTCCAAGGACGAGTTTCAGCCGTAAACTTTAGATTGCTTTAGCAAAAGGACATTTAAGGAGGCTTTAGCCTCAACGCGGCTTTCAGCCGCTACAAAACCCACCGCCTTTAGGCGGTGGTTGTTTAGTTAAGGATACGTTTATGGACATTCACGACACTGTGGATATTGGAAAGGGACGGCTCACCATTGAAGATGTGGCGGCGGCGGCGAAGAAGTGCGGAGGGGCCCGTCTTTGGGCTTCAGAGGATTTTGAAAAACGGATAGAGGAAGGCGCGGCTTTTCTGGATAAAACGCTGGCGGAACATGGCGGCATCTACGGGGTGACTACGGGGTACGGCGATTCCTGTACCGAAGTGGTTGATCCGGAAAACTATTACGATCTTCCGGTCAACCTGACCCGTTACCATGGCTGCGGTCTGGGGGATTTTTTTGACAGTGAAACTACCAGGGCAATCATGATAGTGCGTCTCAACACCCTGGCGCAGGGATACTCCGGGGTCAGCATGAACCTGCTGCGGTACATCAGTTTTTTCATAGAAAAGGACATACTCCCCCTTATTCCCCAGGAAGGATCCGTCGGCGCTTCCGGGGACTTGACGCCTCTCTCTTACCTGGCGGGCGCCCTCATCGGCGAGCGGGATGTACTCTACCAGGGCAAGGTCCGTTCCTCCGCCGAGGTCCTCAAGGAACTGGGTATGCCCCTTTACCGCTTCCGTCCCAAAGAGGCCATTGCCATCATGAACGGTACTGCGGTGATGAACGCGGCGGCGGTTCTGGCCTACAGCCGTGCGGATTACCTGGCGGACCTTGCCTGCCGTGTCACCGCCATGAATTCCCTGGCCCTCAAGGGCAACGCCTATCACTTCTTCAAGCGCCTCTTTGACGTAAAGCCCCACCAGGGCCAGAGTCTGGCGGCGGAAAAGATACGTCTGGCTCTCAGGGCCGAAGCTTCGGAGGGCCTGGTCCCCGAGCGCATTCAGGACCCTTATTCCATACGCTGCGCACCCCATGTGCTGGGGGTTTTCTACGACACACGGGAACTGCTGCGCCGTCTCATCGAAACAGAGATGAACAGCGCCAACGACAATCCTATTGTTGATCCCGAAACCAAATCCGTCTACCACGGCGGACACTTCTACGGCGGACATATCTGCTTTGCCATGGATTCCCTGAAAAACATCGTTGCCAACATTGCCGATCTTCTGGACCGCCAGCTTGCCCTCCTTGTGGATGTCAAATTCAACCGGGGGCTTCCCCCGAACCTTTCGGGTTCGTCCGGAAATTACGCCTATAACCACGGCTTTAAGGCTGTTCAGATAAGCGCCTCCGCATGGACGGCGGAAGCCCTTAAAAACACCATGCCTGTCAGCGTTTTTTCCCGTTCTACCGAATGCCACAACCAGGACAAGGTTAGTATGGGAACTATTGCCGCCAGAGATTGTGTCAGGATCATCACTCTTACGGAACAGGTGGCTGCCGCTTCACTCCTTGCATCGGCTCAGGCCCTGCGTCTCCGCCTGGACAACGGGGACTTTCCCGGCGAAAAAATAGCCGGGGTGGAAGAGACCTATTCCCAGGTGTTCTCTTATTTTGCCCCCCTCAAGAATGACCGGGTGATGGACCGGGATTTATTGAAGACTGTGGAACACATAAGGGAAAAGTTTTTCCGCGTGTAGTAATGCTGTCCGGTTAATGTTTAAAATGCCTGGTCCCGGTAAACACCATGGCGATTCCGTGTTTATCGCAGGCTTCGACAGAAAGCCTGTCGTTGAGGGAGCCGCCGGGTTGTATGATGGCTTTGATCCCGGCTTCCGCTGCGGCCTCCGCCACGTCCGGAAAAGGGAAGAAGGCGTCTGACGCCAGGATGCGGGGCGGTTTTCCGTCGCCAAACGCCCTGGTTTCAGAATCCCCGGCGATGGCGCCGGCGCTCCGGGCAAGGGCCTGCTGCGCCGGCCAGATGCGGTTCACCTCACCGCCCCCTATGCCGGCGGCGGCCCTGTTCTTTACCACCATGATGCCGTTGGACTTGACGTAGGCCACTGCCCTCATGCCGAAGATGAGGTCCGGAATGTCCTCCGGCAGAGGCGCCGCCTGGGTGACCACTTCCCATTTTTCCAGGAGCCTCCGGTCCGCGTCCTGCACCAAAAGGCCGCCGTCAATGGAGATACATTCCCGCCTTTCCCGTGGAGCATGGGGTGCGCACATGATCCTGAGGTTTTTCTTCTTCCTGAGAATCTCCAGGGCGGCATCGTCAAAGGCCGGGGCGGCGACTATCTCCAAAAAAAGTTCCGATAGTTTTTCCGCAGTCGCCGCGTCAACGGGGACGTTGCACGCCACGATACCCCCGAAGATGGAGACCGGATCGCAGGCGAAAGTTTTGGCGAAGGCTTCCGGGAGGGAATCTCCCAGGGCTATGCCGCAGGGGGTGTTGTGCTTGACTGCCGCGCAGGCGGCCCGCGCTCCCCCCGAACCTGCCTGGTACCGGGACAGGCCCAGCGCCAGAAGGTCCGCCTCTCCCTGGGGCGGAATCCCCTCCGAGGGGAACCCGAAGGCGCAGACCGCTTTCCAGGCAAGGTCCAGGTCCCGAATATTGTTGTAACTCAGTTCCTTCCCGTGAAGCTGTTCCATGGAGGGGAGGGCGCCGGGACTTCCGGTGTTGAAATACAAGGCGGCGGTCTGGTGACTGTTTTCACCGTACCGCAGGGATTGTGCTTTTTTAAGGGACATGGGCCAGTAGGCAGGGTAGTCCGCCTGGTTCCCGTCGAAGTCCAAAAGATAGCGCGCAATGGCGGCGTCGTAGGCGGAGGTCAAATCGAAAACTTTTCCCGCAAGGCGTTTCCTGAATTCCTCAGGCACTTTTCCTGTCTTTATCCCTTCCATGGTTTCGCCGTAATCCGCCGGATCCGTGAGGACTATCACGTCCCGGTAGTTTTTCGCCGCGGAACGCAGCATGGCCGGTCCCCCTATGTCGATGAACTCCACCGTTTCTTCCAGGGAGAGACCTGCCCGCGCCTTCTCGAAGAAGGGGTAGAGATTGACGCATACTAAATCTATCGCCGAAATGCCAAGTTTCTCCAGGGTTTCCCGGTGGGCGGGTATGTCCCGCCGGGCAAGGAGTCCCGCATGGACGGCGGGATGCAGAGTCTTGACCCTGCCGTCAAGACATTCGGGAAAACCCGTGACTGCGGATACATCGGTGACGGGGATCCCTTCGCCTTGCAGGTGTTTCGATGTCCCCCCGGTGGACAAAATTTCCCATCCCGCGCCGTTAAGAAACGAGGCAAGAGCGGCAATGCCTTCCTTGTTGAATACGCTGATCAAAGCCCGTGGTTTCACGATTCTCTCCTGTTTGACATTTTTTCTATCATAAACACCGCCGCTTCCACAATGGCGGTATGTTCCTCTGTATGAATCCGCTCCGCCAGCGAAGCGGGAGTATCCCCCGCCATGACCGGGATCTTCCGCCGTAGAATGACGGGACCCGTATCGGTACCGGCGTCTACCAGGTGAACCGTGCAGCCCGATTCCCGTTCCCCCGCGTCCAGTACCGCCCGGTGTACCCGTTCGCCGTACATTCCCGGTCCGCCGAATTTGGGGAGCAGGCTTGGATGCAGGTTGATGATGCGGTTTCGGAAGGCTTCAAGAATGTCCCCTTCCAGTATCGAAAGGAATCCCGCCAGGATGATGAGTTCCGCGTCCCGTTCCAGAGCCCTTCTGAGGATGCGGTCCGACAGATCCCGCCGCCGCTTCTCTTTGGGGAGGCTCCGGTCCGGCGCTTCGGCAAAAGAGGGTATCCCCGCAGCCAGGGCCCGTTTTAGGGCATAGGCATCCCCGCGATCCGAGACGACTGCGGCTGTCTTCCCGGCGCCCAGCCTGCCGGATTTTTCCGCGTCTATCAGAGCCTGGAGGTTGGTCCCGCTCCCCGAAACCAGAACAAGGATGTTTACAGGCGGCCTGTCACTCAAAGCGCACTTCCCCTGTTGTCCCTGTTTCAACCCGGCCTATCTCCCAGGCCGGACAGCCCAGAGCGTCCAGGTATTCAAGGGCTTTCCGGACATCGTTTCTGTCCAGGGCAAGGACAAATCCTATTCCCATGTTGTAAGTGTTAAAAAGAAGTTTTCGTGTTTTTTCATCGGCCAGCAGTATTTCTGCGCCCGCGGTCAGGGCTTCCGCTCCGGCAAGATTCCGTCCCGCTTCTCCATGTGCGGAAACGCCGCAGGCTATACGCGCAAAGACAGGCGGTATGGTCCAGGACCCTGAATAGATCACCGCGTCCGGTTTGCTGCCTTCCGGGGAATAAAACATACGGGGGATGTTTTCGTAGAAACCACCTCCCGTGATGTGGGCCATGCCCCGGATTTCCACCCTTTCCATGAGGCTCAGCACGGGCTTTACATACAGCCGGGTCGGTTCCAGGAGCGCGAGGCCCAAGGGTATGCCCCCGAAGTCTTCGTTCAGGTCCGGCAGCGCCCTGCGTATGAGGCTGAACCCGTTGGAATGCACTCCCGACGAAGCCAACCCGACAAGGGCATCCCCTTCTTTGATGTTCCTGCCGTCCACGATGCGCTTCCGGTCCGCTATGCCCACGGCGAACCCCGCAATGTCGTACTTGCCCTCGTCGTAGAACCCCGGCATCTCCGCAGTCTCTCCGCCCAGGAGGGTACAGCCCGTTTCCTTGCAGCCCCGGACCACTCCCCGCACCAGTTCCGCCGCGACATCGGCGTCGAGCTTTCCGCAGGCCAGGTAGTCCAGAAAAAAAAGGGGCTTTGCCCCATGACAGAGAATGTCGTTTACGCACATGGCTACGCAGTCAACGCCCACGGTATCGTATTTTTTTAGGGCGAAGGCCACATCCAGTTTGGTCCCCACGCCGTCGGTTCCCGAAACCAGGACCGGTTCCTCCATGCCCGCGCCGGCATGGATAAAATCCTTTATAGAGAACATACCCGCAAAACTGCCTATGTTGTTGATCACCGCCGCGTTCACGGTTTCCGCCGCCAGTTCCCGGTATTTTCCTACCGCCCGGTAGCCTTCCTCGATATTTACCCCGGCCTGTTTGTAGTCCATGGTTTGTATCTTATGGGAATTCCGGCCTTTTGGCTATACGGGAGAAGTTTTTCGGAGAAATACATGACCTAAGGTGGCTGCCAGGCAAAACCTGGCTTTCAACGCTTGAGTTTTTTCAATTATCCAGAATGAGACGGAAGGGGAAAACGCGGTTTTTGCGAAGTTTTTTGCGGGGGTATGGGCAGACCCGGCGCGGAGTGTTAAAACCGCAAACAAAACCGCCGTCCCGGTTTGGGGCGGCGGCTGTTGCCGGGGATCAATCCCAGCCGGAATGTTCGCCGGTAGCGGGATCGTTGTAGAACACATTGCCGGTTACTGTGGTGTCTTTTATGTAGTAGGAATTGGGATCGGTGTTCCAATCTATCGCACAAACCGCATGGCCTCTGCCGGACAGAATAACATTTCCTTCCTTATTCCTTATCATATTGCTGTTGTCGGAGTCGGCGGAGTCATACCCGTATATCGTACCGCCATTCATAATAAATACGCCATCCTGGTATACGAATACCCCCCCTCCGTAGCCGCCGTTGGTGGCCGTGACGGGGGCGGTGGCGGTATTGCCGGATATTTCCCCGCCGTTCATGGTAAACGTACTGCCGTCCACCCATACTCCGTTCACCTTAACCGCAGCATCCTTACCAAGCCCCGCCAGGATCAGGCCCCCCTCCAGGGTTACGCCGGCATTGTTAGTTAACTTTAGCAGGCTAGTACTACCATTGGAGGGCATCAGACCCGTCC
>JAITBO010000331.1 GCA_031283505.1 Treponema sp.
AAAAAAGTATGGTGAAAAAGGCTCCTGTCAGGAGGATGGTCAGGACCCGGCGGCCTGATATTGGCTAGGTTTTTGTTTCCGGGCAACCGCCCCTTTTCGACTAGATTAATTATTAGGCAATGCGACCCCTTGACTTGTTCGTAGAAAAGCCCGATGCTGTGGTGGTTAAGGGATAGACCATATTAGGCATATTGCTCCTGCTTTGCCCGGTGCCGATTCTTTTTACTCTACTGTGTTATGGTCTTCAAGGCCCGGCTCAATTGTTTGCTGTCGGCTTTTTGTCCTACCATCCGGCGCCTGTTTCTTGATTCCCTCCAGTATGTTGAAAATCAGTGATAAGGAAGTGGACCGGGAGGGTTCAGGTATGTATATACCGTTGAGGGACAGCCCGGACGCCCTGCTGGTGAACTACCTGTATATTCAGATGAGGAACGGGAAGACGGGGAACTTGTTTATAGGAACATCTGGGTAACGGACAAGGAGATACGGGTGGAGAGCGTGGAGCGGAGTGCGGGAGGGCGCGGAGGAAGATAGAGAACGAGCACAACAATAGAGTTGAAAAACCAAGGGAACAACCTGGAACATAGCTTTGGGCATGGGAAGAAGCATCCCAGGGGGTTGTATTTTTTGTTGAATCTGCTGGCGTATCAGTTTCATCCGCTGTTGGAACTGGGCGATGAGGAGTACCGGAAGGCGCGTGCTACGGCGGGGCGGCGAGATACGTTTTTTACCATATATAGGCAGCATTACGCTATACGCTGTATGAAACATGGCGGGATTTTTGCTTTTTGTCCGTGGTGAGGACTTCATCGACGATGATGGGGGTAAACTGCGAATTACTACATTCCCGGAATTCGGGTTGACAGGAAAATATTTATGGCTTAAAATGTTACCTTCATGCTTATTCTGTTATGTAAATGTGGTGTAAGAATTGTAAGATGAGGAGTCAGGTAATTGCCGGTGTGGTTTTTATTGTTTTAACCCCTATGGCCCGGCTGGTAAAGGAGAGCGTTTCTATAGTATGGGAAAAATTAAAAACTGAGGCAGGCCAGCCCTTATATTACCTGAGGCTGTTTCAAAACTTCAGTTTTTGGAACAGCTTCCTTGGATTCACCTTATTTACCATAATATAAGCAAGAAATGTGCCAAAACGGTTGTTATGGGGTTTGCGGGTTAGAATGGTAAGTCCGCCGTTTTCTTCGGGATATTTTGAATTGGATGATGTGAGAGACAGCCCTCTGGCGCGGAGCTTACATATCCTCCGGTTTTGAGAATGCTCACGGGAACATAAGTTTCCGGCAGACATAAATAAGCCTGTTTCAAAACCCGGTTGGTTTTGAAACAGGCTTAGGGACTGTGCATAAATAAAATGCATAGCATTTTATTTTAATTGCTGCGAACCTTTGGTTCGATGTAATAAGGAAATAATATGACCAAACGGTCATGTTATTTCTGTACAGTTCCTTAGGACTAAAGTCCGATGGAAAAAACGGTTTAAAACCCGCTTTTCCTTAATTTTAAGGAAGCTGTTGCAAAATCTGACATTTTGAAACAGCTTCAAATGTTATTTGGAGGCTATTTATGAAGCTCAAATTCAAACTAAGCATTATCGTGATTTCAATCCTGGTTGTTGTTGTCGGGGGGCTTTCCACCCTGATTCTATACCAGGCCAGGTCCGTTATTACAGAACTAACGGTTGAAAGTGTTACACGGCTGGCGTCTCAACAGGCAGCCTATTGGGAGGGACGGGAAGAAGGTTATCTCAAGATCGCTACCGTGGCGGCTGGGTTTTTGAACGCCTATGAACAGACCGAACCGGAACGGCGGCGGGCGCGGTTTGACCAATTTCTGCAAGCAACCCTGATTGCGGAACCCAATCTGGTTAGCATTTTCGCCATCTTTAAACCAAGTGCTCTTGACGGCCTGGACGCCCAGTATCGGGGTGTTACCGGTTCTACCGCCGAGGGGATTTACGCCCCCTGCGCTACCCGGAAATCAGGAAAGGTGGATTATCAGACCTATGAAAATGTTGCCACCGCCCTAGAGGTCATCAACGGGCCCAATAACCGGAAACAGACGATAACGGATTTGGAACCCTCAATATTAAATGGTAAACAGACTTATGAATTTCGTATAGGCGTACCGATTATCAATAACCGGAACAATGAAGTGGTAGGCTTGGTCGGGGTCGCCGTGGTGATTGACGGGGTCCAGCCTATTGTGGACCAAATGTTAAAAGATCACGCGGATATCAGCGCCATGTCGGTTTATTCCGACAGCGGTTTTATTTTAGGTAGTACTGATCCCAGCCGGATAGGAAAAAATATGCTGGAAGCGGATAGGGGACTCTATGGCAGCGTCATCAACGAAGCGTCCCAGGCCATAAAAATTGGGAATAGTTTCCAAACCAGGCAGTTTTCGTCGCTGTTAAAGACAAACATAGAAGTCATTTTATATCCCTTTTTCATTGGGGAAACCGGCGCTTCGTGGTCCATCATGATTGGCGTCAGGGAAGACTATATGCTCCGGCATGTTACCGCTCTAACCCGGATTGTGGTAATTATTGCGGTGATTACAGCCTTGGCGGTAATGGTCATCATCTTCTTCGTTCTGAGTTCCACTACCAAACCTATTGTCAAGGTCGCAATGACCCTAAAGGATATTTCGGAAGGGGAGGGAGACCTGACCAAAAAAGTAAATGTCCAATCCAAGGATGAGATTGGCGAATTGGCCGTTTACTTCAACAAAACCCTGGAAAAAATAAAAGCCCTGATTATCACCATCAAACATCAGTCGGTAGATCTCTTTGATATTGGAAACGAACTGGCGTCCAACATGACTGAAACCGCCGCAGCCATCAACGAGATTACCTCAAACATCCAGAGTATCAAAGGCCGGGTTATTAATCAGTCCGCTTCGGTTACCGAGACCAACGCCACCATGGAACAGATTACCCTTAATATCGACAAACTCAACGATAACGTAGAGAAACAGACCGACAGCGTGTCCAAATCTTCCAGCGCCATCGAGGAGATGATCGCCAACATTAACTCTGTTACCCAGACCCTGGCGAAAAATGCCCGGAGCGTACAGGAACTGCTGGAAGCCAGCGATGTTGGCCGGTCGGGACTACAGGACGTAGCTACAGATATTCAGGGTATTGCCCGGGAATCTGAGGGCCTTATGGAAATCAACGCGGTGATGGAAAACATCGCCAGCCAGACCAACCTGCTCTCGATGAATGCGGCCATAGAGGCGGCTCACGCCGGGGAAGCGGGGAAGGGATTTGCGGTAGTAGCCGATGAAATCCGCAAGCTTGCCGAAAGTTCCGGGGAACAATCCAAGACCATAGGGACGGTATTGAAAAAAATCAAGGAATCCATCGACAAGATCACCCGTTCTACAGAGAATGTGCTTAATAAATTTGAAGCGATTGATACCGGGGTCCGGCTTGTATCCGAGCAGTCAGAGAATATCCGAAACGCCATGGAAGAACAGAGCGTAGGGAGTCAGCAGATTCTGGATGTTATCGGCCAGCTCAACGGAATTACCCAGATGGTAAAAAGCGGCTCCGATGAAATGCTAGAGGGTAGTAAAGAGATAATCCAGGAAGGGAAAAACCTTGAAATGGCGACTCAGGAGATCACCAACGGAATGAACGAGATGGCCATTGGAGCGGATCAGATCAACGTGGCGGTTAACCGGGTAAATGAAATCAGCGGACAGAATAAAGAGAATATCGACATTCTGGTCAAGGAAGTATCCCGCTTTAAGGTCGATGAATAAAACCATGTCCGGCGGTTTGACGGCGCCTGCGGCTTACTGGTAAATAATCATGTAGGGCCGCGGGTTAAGGCCGAACACTTCCGCCGGGCTCATGAGGGGGCTGTCGTAGCCCGCGCCGGGGATATTAAAATTGTAGAAAAGCTTGAAGCCTTTAATGGGCATATTGAGCGCTTGGGCGTTATAAGCGTAGGAATCCCGCTTGATGGCGGGATTGCCGAAGCCGTCGGCGCAGTGAACAAGCTGAACGCCTTCATAATTGGTTTTTACTTTTTCACGTTCCCGAATCATCCGCCAGTTAAACTGGTGAATTACCAGTATCCGTTCTCCCCGGATGTCTTGTTCCCGTATGTAATCTGACATGATCCGTTGTATTTCGTTGATTTCATCGGCAGTAACCGTGCCGATTTCCCGCATGGGATTGGTAGTCCGCCACTCGGGGTCCAGGGCGAGATGTATGTTGGAGTACCGCAGATAGGGGAGCAGCTTTTTGAGGGCATCCTCCGGCTTATACCGGCCAATCTGGTGATCGATGAATACCAGAATGTCCTTTTCCAGAGCGTACTGTATGTACTGTTGGAGTATTTCTTCCCGGATTATGCCAATTTCTCCTTTGGGCCACGCGGTCCCGTAAATTATATAGAAAGCTTTTCGAACCCCGCGTCCTCCGTTTACGGCTTTATATTCTTCCGCCAAATTACTGAGTATGGCGTCCAATTCCTCTATCGGATACCTGCCGAGTATGCCCATCTTCATGGAAAGCGGGTGTCCGTAAAAAGCCAGAATATCGTCATTCAGCAAAATTGAATGACTGTTATCTTCAACCGGGGCGTCCTGCACTATTTCTGACTGGGCGGGAACCCAGTATGGAGCGACCGCTTCCCTGGCCCGGACATTCATGAGATGTTCCGTAAAATAGGCGGACGGGAAAAGGCGTTCGGTTGTCCGTAGGCTTTGCACCGTAATTGGAGCAGTGGAAGGGAAGGGTGAATTCTCCGCTTCTCCTCGTACGGGAAGTGCCGTCAGGAGAGTCAGAATGCAAAATAATACCGGCAAATAGCTGTTTAACGGAGTTTTAATGCACATTATTTTTCAAGTATCGGCAGGCAGGAGGAAATTCATAAGGCAAGATAACTCATGTTACACAGAAAGAATAATATGAACCACTAGTACCTTGCCTAGACTAAAACTCTGGATATAAGCCGTGAAGTTTTATCCGGGCATCTTCCGTCGTAAACTGCCACCGGACTATTTTGTGCTTTGTATTCCGGTCAACCTGCCATGCTTCAA
>JAITBO010000364.1 GCA_031283505.1 Treponema sp.
CCATAATGTAGACACATTATGGACAGACCACCTTGAAACCCGCATTTTCGCAGCTTTTAGGCGAGAAAATGCAAGGTCTGTCCGCAAAGTAACCGACTTTGTGGACAGACACTAATTAACTGTAAAACAAAAGTTTTCGTTTAGTAAATAATGATTATTAATTTATCTTTAGGAAATTGTCAACCCTATTCCAGCTACTACAATGGAAAAAATACCAAGTTGGAAATATGCAAAGTTTAAGAACGGTATTAGCCCAAAATATGAAGGAGCAACGGCGTATTTTAGGGATTACCCAGGCGCAACTAGCTGAAAGAGTGAAGACATCGACCAACTATATAGCCTTGATTGAGACCGAAAAAAAATTCCCCAAGCCTGAAATGCTGGAACGCATAGCCGTCGCCCTCGAAATTGAACCTCCCGCCCTTTTTACGGCTGAAATTCGCTTTTTGACGGAAGCTGAAACGCTGGCAAAGGTTCAGAAACAGATTTTAGGCGACATTACCCAGATCGTTTCGTACCGGATTAAGCAGTTAGGACAGGATCCCCCGCCGGACAGTACACCCGGCATGGACAACCACCATGTTTTGGGGTGAAGTGTAGTTCAAGTTTTTGGGCAAGCCGAAACGCCCCAGATGGTGAAAATGTTTCATATTTTACATGACAGGGTAAAAGGCGAACTAACAGGTTCGATCTCCCTCGTGATCCTTACGGGTAAAATTATCGCTTGTTAATCACACCTTTTTTCCCTTGACAATTCCGTTTTATACGAAGTACCGCCAGATCCAAGGGTACTGTACCCTTTGGTAGTTATTAGCCGGACAATTTAGGTATACTCTCATTTCTATGCGTTTATCCTGGCATTGCAACGCGGCGTCTTTCCTGATTTCCCAAAAACCGGTATGATGAATCCGGAGGAGCTTCATGGACATTCAGCAAGAATTGAAAGCCCGGCTTGCGGCCCTGGGTACGGCTATCCCGGAAATACTCCTTCCCGGATCGGGAATAGACCTCCAAAAATGGGCGGTTATCGCCTGCGACCAGTTTACCCAGGACAAGGATTTCTGGGCGCGGGTCAAAGAAACCACCGGCGGCGCTCCCTCGGCGTTGAACCTCATCCTGCCGGAGATCTACCTGGAAGCCGGGGACTGCGGGGAATGTTCCCGCCGTATTCACGAAACCATGAACTCCTATCTTGGGGGGAATATCTTTGCCCCGGCCTTCAGGGGTTGCGTTTACACAGAACGAGTTACCCCGTTCTACCCTTGCCGCAGAGGGTTGGTCCTTGCCTTAGACCTGGACGCTTACGACTGGAAAGCCGGCGCCCGTTCCCTCATCAGGGCCACCGAAGGAACCGTTCCGGAACGGCTGCCTCCCCGAGTGGAGATACGCCGGGGGGCGGCCCTGGAGACCCCTCACATCCTGATCCTCATTGATGACCGGGAAGATGCCCTGCTCCCCGGGCTGGGTAGGCGGGCGAAACGGGCCGCTCCGCTCTACGAGACCTCCCTGATGATGGGCGGCGGCAGTGTCTCGGGCTGGGCCCTGGACACGGAAGACGACTGGGCGGCTTTGGCGGATGGGCTAGAAGCCTTGGCCCGGCGGTCTCCGGCCCGTTACGGGGTTCCCGACCCTTTCCTCTACGCCATGGGGGACGGCAACCATTCCCTGGCAACCGCCAAGGCGGTCTGGGATGAATACAAGGCCGCCCATTCCGGCGATCCGGATCTGGCCTCCCATCCCGCTCGCTGGGCCCTGGCGGAAGTGGAAAACCTTTACGATCCGGGCATAACCTTCGAGCCCATACACCGCCTCCTCTTTGGGGCCGCCGCCGGGGAAACCTTGGACATCCTTTCCGCCTTACCCGATTTTTCAAACCGACCCGTCTCCGGCGGGGAAGAACTCATCCGCCTTGTGGGGGACCCGGACGCACCCCGAAGCCGCCTGGGTCTTATCTCCGGGACCGGCTGCTTCCTGGCGGAAACTTCGGCCCCTCCGGTTATCACCGAAAGTCTTCAACCCCTGCTGGACACCTTTGTCCGTTCCTCCAGGGACAGACAGGGGAACGGGACGGTTTCTATCGACTACATACACGGCGCGGAGGAGCTTTTCCGGCTTGTCACCGGACCGGCGTATGGGGAGGCAGGCGTGGCGGCGACAAAGACCGCTGTCCGCACGGGAATTCTCCTGCCGCCGGTCAAAAAAAGCGGCCTTTTTGAGACCGTGGCCCGGTCCGGTCCCCTTCCCCGAAAAAGTTTTTCTATGGGAGAGGGTATAGAGAAGCGTCACTATCTTGAATGCCGCAAACTTTTCGTATAGGATAAAAAGCGTAAGGATGTATATATTAGCCGTAGCCGGCGTGGTGGAATGGTAGACACGGTAGACTCAAAATCTACTGTCCGCGAGGATGTAAGAGTTCAAGTCTCTTCGCCGGTATATGTAATTCTTTATAGGATAATGAATTACAAAGCCATTTAAAAATTAGAAATTTAGATTGGGTGGCATCGTGCGCTTATCGTGCATTTATTTTTTGGGCTTCCATGCCCGGAGGTGATGCCATGCCCCGACCCCAGAAACCGTTTACCGTCAAAAGACGTAACGATTCAAAGACCTTCCAGTTCACCATAAACCCGACTTCCGGCCTTCCACGGAAGGTACGCCAGGATTGGCGGCGCCGCAGTTTCCAGGAACTGCCGGACACTCTGGCCCCATACCGCGCCCCGAAGAGCAAAACGGCGGCGGAATCCGGTGTCCTGGCTCTTATCCAGTACCTTGAAAAGCAACTGGAACAGAACGAGGCCCAGAGATCCAATGAAGCCATTACTGTGGGGGAATGGGTAAGCCGGTTTACCGAAATCAAAACCAGCCTCAGGACCGCAAAGAACGCCAATAAGAACAAACCCTATTCTCCGGGTACCCTGGATACCTATAAAAGCTACTATAACTGCCATATCAAGGGCGATCCGCGAATTAAACGCAAAAATTGGCGCGAATTCGCGGATATTTTCTCTTGTGTAAACGTGTAAGGGGCTCCGCCCCCGCTCCATTGACCCTTTTGTTCATGCCCTGGATAATGACAAATAATGGAATCTTCTCCCCGCCTTACTGCGGTTTTAGAAATAGGCTCGACGGGTATACGCCTTGTTATCGCGGAAATCGCCCCCGGAGGACAGTGGCGGGTTCTGGACCAGGCGGGAAAGCCCGTTGCCCTGGGGCGGGACGTGTTTACCTCCGGGCAGGTGTCCCGGGAATCCATGCTGGAATGCCTTTTGGTGCTTCAAAGTTTCCGGGAGCTTTTGAAAAGCTGGAGCATTGCCGGCGGGGATGTCCATGTGATAGCTACCAGCGCCCTCAGGGCGGCGAGGAACCGGGATGTGTTTGTGGACCGGGTCCGCCAGGAAACGGGATTCCCCGTCACCATCGTCGAAGGAATAGAGGAGAACCGCCTGATGTACCTGGCGGTCCGTTTCGCGCTAAAGGACGATTTTCCCCGGTTCTGGCGGGCCAACTCCATGATCATCGAGGTAGGCGGGGGGTCCACGGAGATCATGCTCCTGAGGAGGGGCAAGATGGCGGCGGCCCACAGTCTGCGCCTGGGGACCATCCTCATCGATCACCAGTCCAGGCGGACCTTCGGTTCGGCATGGTCCCAGGACCGGTATCTGAATGACAATGTACGGAACACTTCGGAATTCCTCAACGCGGAAATGGAACTGGCCCGGGTCAGGACCTTTGTGATGGCCGGCGCCGACGCCCGCTACCTGGCTTCCCGCATCGGGGAGGAACTCAACGAACATTGCCGCATCATAGATCGGGACGCTTATATTCAGTTTGTCGAAAAGATACGGGGCTACACTCCCGAAGAATGCGTCCGGAAGATGCACATCCCCTATGCGGATTCGGAGGGCTTTGTTCCGGGGAACCTGGTGTACAAGCTGTTTCTGGAGCGGACCGCCTCGGCGAAAGTCGTGGTTCCCTATATTTCCCTCCGGGAGGGGCTGCTCATAGATCTGGCCGTGGGGGTGGACGGGGAGCTTCAGGAGGAGTTCTTCTCCCAGATTATCGCTTCTGCGGTAAACCTGGGGCGGAAGTATCATTACGATGAGCCCCACAGCCGGCACGTGGCTCGTCTCTGTCTCATCCTCTTTGACGCCCTGGTTCGGGAACACGGCATGAACCGCCGGGAACGGATGATGCTGGAGACGGCGGCCCTTCTGCACGATATAGGTATGTTCATCCGGGGATCGGGGCACCAGAAGCACGGCCAGTACATTGTCGCCAACTCGGAGATCTTCGGTCTTCACCGGGACGAACTGGATGTCATCGCCAACGTGATTCGTTACCACCGGGGGGAGCCTCCGTCTTCCACGGACATAGACTACCTGGCCCTGCAACGGGAAGAGCGTATCCTGGTACTCAAGATGGCCTCCATCCTCAGGGTGGCGGACGCCCTGGACAGGGGGCATACCCAGCGGATCAAGGATGTCGTCGTGGAGCGGAAGACCGAGGCGGTGGTCCTCCACACCGGGAACAGCTATGACTTGAGTTCCGAGCGTATAGGGCTGGAAGAAAAAGCCGGTTTGTTTCAGGATGTATTCGGTTATAAGGTGATCATCACATAAGATATGGAACAGGAAGAGATTTTTTTTAACAGAGATATTTCATGGATAGACTTTAACCGCAGGGTTTTGGAGGAAGGGCTTAAACCTGACCTGCCGCCTCTGGACCGGTTCAGGTTCCTGGCTATTGTGGCTTCCAATTTTGATGAATTTTTCATGGTCCGGGTGGCGGCCATAAAACGGGCGTTCCGGGCCGGAGCGGGGCCGGAGCAGGACCCTGCGGGGCTGAGTCCGGAAGCCCTGCTCAGGAAGGTGCCGGAAAATGTCCGGGACATCCTGCGCCTCCAGTATGAATGTCTGCGCGGCGAAATCTTTCCGGCTCTTGCCCGGGGCGGCCTGGAACTGGTCAGGCCCGACGCCTATTCCCTGCGCCAGATGGATTATCTGGAATCCTTTTTCATGAAGGAAATTTACCCGGCCCTTACCCCCCTCAGATTTGGCGAGGACGGCAGCGTCCCCTCTATAGACAGCCTCTCCCTGTACGCCGCTTTCCGGCTGGAACCTGTCGAAGGCGCTCCGGCGGACGGGCTTGACGGGAGCGGGGAAGCCCCTCCCCAGGAGGATCTCATTGCGATAGTTCAGATTCCTCCGGCGCCGGGCCGGATCATTTTGCTGCCTCCGGAAGCCGGCAAGGTGCAATGGGTCTTGCTGGACGACGTGATCCTCACCTGGGGGGCCTACCTTTTCCCCGGATACAGGGTCCGGGAGAGCCTGCTCTTCAAGATAAACCGGGACGCCGATTTTTCGGTGGACGAAAAGCGGGACGAAGATTTTATTGAGGCCATGGAAGAGGTCCTCCTCCACCGGGATTATTCCCGGCCCGTGCGCATGGTCTGTTCCGTTGACAGCCGGTTTCTCCAGGACGAAATAGCCCGGCGGCTGGAACTGGACAAACAGGACATCTATGAGCTTGACGGTCCCCTGGACCTCAGAACCCTGGCGGATCTGGCCTCTTTTCGGGGTTTTGAACATCTCAGGCGGAAAAGCCAGCCCATATACCCAAGCCCCGATTTTTCCGGGGACGAATCCATCTGGGACCGGATCAGCCGGGGGGACGTGATGCTCCATCTGCCTTACCAGGCTTTTGATCCCGTGGTACGGTTCTTCCGCGACGCCGCGTCGGATCCCCAGGTTATCTCGATTAAAACGGCGCTTTACCGGACCGGCGGGGATTCCCCCATCGTCAGGGTCCTGGAAGAGGCGGCCCTGAATGGCAAGCACGTGACCGCCCTGGTGGAACTCAAGGCCCGGTTCGACGAGGAGTTGAACATCTCCTGGGCGAACCGCCTGGAGCAGGCCGGGGTGATCGTGGTTTACGGCCTGGCCCGGCTTAAAGTACACGCCAAGATCAGCATGGTGGTACGCCGGGAGCAGGACGGCGTCAAGCGCTACGTTCACCTTTCCACAGGGAACTATAACGACAAGACCGCGAGGCTTTACGAGGATGTCTGTCTCTTTACCGCCCGGGAAGACATAGCCTTTGACGCGGGCCTTCTTTTTAATATGATCACCGGTTACTCGGCGATCTCTTCCATGAGGAAGCTGGTGATAGCCCCTATAGCTTTGAAAGACCGGCTCATAGAACTCATAGACCGGGAGGCCAGGCGTTCCGGCAGGGAGAATCCGGGCCGCATCATGGCAAAGATGAACGCCCTGGCCGATCCCGGCGTCATCCGCGCCCTCTACCGGGCTTCCCAAGCGGGGGTGAACATACGCCTCAATGTCCGGGGTATCTGTATGCTTGTCCCCGGTATTCCGGGGCTTTCGGAAAATATCAGGGTGGTGAGCGTGGTGGACCGTTGTCTGGAACATTCCCGCATCTTCTACTTTGCCAACGCGGGGACCGAGGAATTCTACCTTTCCAGCGCAGACTGGATGCCCAGGAACCTGGAACGCCGGGTGGAACTGATGTTCCCGGTCCTCCAGGAGGATATACAGGAACGGATCAGGGCCGTTCTGGAGGCCTGTTTCCGGGACAACTGCCAGTCCTGGCTTTTGAACAGCGAAGGCCGGTGGACACGCCAGGAACCTTCCGCCGATGACGGCCCTTTCCGGGTCCAGGAGTACCTCCTCGCCCAAGCAGCCGGGGAGGTGGAGAATCCCTGGGCGTCCAGGCAGGAATTCGTGGTCCGCCGCAGCCCCCCGAGTGAGGGCAAGGACCGGCCATAAGGCGATGGCGGCGGGCAAGTTCCGCAGAAGTTAAAGGAAATGCAGATGAAGCGGATTATACTGAAAGCCGGAGAGGAAAACCGCATAATGCGGGGGCATCCCTGGGTGTACGACAACGAGGTGGATCGGACGCTTGACGGCGCGGGCCTCCCGGCGGAGCTTGAGCCGGGTGAAACGGCGGATGTGGAGAGCAGCCGGAAGCGGTATCTGGGCCGGGCCTTCGTTAACCCCCGGTCCAAAATAATCGCCCGCATCTACAGCCCCTCCAAGGAAGGGGTGGACAAGGGTTTCTTCAAGCGCCGGTTCCGGGAGGCCCTTGCCCGCCGGACCTGCCGGGACCTCTCCAGGGACTCGGCCCGGCTGGTGTTTGCCGAGGCGGACTTTCTGCCGGGGCTTATCGTTGACTGTTTCACCGGGTGGCCCCTGGAAGATGCCGGGTCCCGGATAAGCCAACGGCCTCTCACTTTTGACGCGGCCCGTTCCGCCCTGGGGCCTCCCGCCTCCTGGCTTTCGGTGCAGTTCCTCACCTTCGGCATGGACCTGCGCCGGGACGAGATACTCTCCGCCCTGGACGAAGTTCTAGGCGCCGCCCCCCGGTATGCCGCCGGAACCTTTCCGGGGCTTCCTGTGGGGATTGTCGAAAAGTCCGCCGCAAGGGTCCGGAAACTTGAGGGGCTTCCCCTCAGGGAAGGGCTTGTCCGGGGCAGCTTCCCCGCCGGGGGCGTTCTGATATTCGAGAATGGCCTGCCTTTTGCGGTACATCCTGAGGAAGGTCAGAAGACCGGCCACTTCCTGGACCAGCGGGAAAACCGCCTGGCCGTGGCGGAGTACGCCGGTACGGCCGTGGCCGGAGACAATGCGGCGCGGCCCTCCGGTGAATACCGGATTCTGGACGTATGCGCCTATACCGGGGGTTTCGGCATACACGCCGCCCAAGCCGTTCTGAACAGGAGGGCCGGCGTCCGGGTGACGGCGGTGGACGTTTCCGCCTCCGCCCTGGAAGCATTAAAGGAGAACGCCGCCCTTAACGGGGTGGCGGACCGGATTGCCGCAGTGGAGGGGGATTGTTTTGATTTTCTCCGCGCCTCGGAACGGGCTGGGGAGAGATACGACCTTATCATCCTGGACCCTCCGGCATTTGCAAAAACCCGGCCCATTCAGGACCAGGCGATCCGGGGCTACAAGGAGATCAACCTTAGGGCCCTCAAGCTCCTCTCTCCGGGAGGTATTCTGGCAACGTGTTCGTGCAGCCAGGCCATGGACGAAGGGCGCTTTAAACGCATGGTGGTGGAAGCTGCGGCGGATGTGGAACGCAGGCTTGTACAGTTGGATTTTCGGTTTCAGGCCAAGGACCATCCCATCCTTCTTGGCTACGACGAGTCCTTCTATCTAAAGTGCGGGATTTACCGCGTACTGTGAATAGCATTCCTGATGTCAACAAGGGGATATATTCTACAAGAAACGAGTGGGGGCAGCGGAGTAGACCGGAATGGAGCCCGAAGGGCGTAATGAGGACTACGGAGCGAGGGGGAGCAGCGTCAAAAAAGGCTGCACAAGAGGCGCAATGCCCTTAGTTTTTGGGAACCGGCGCGCTCCCCCTTTTTGGCTTTCTGGTATTAATTTGGAGTAAATTGTTATGAATGTTACGGAACTCATGTCGGAACTGGTTCTTCAGTTGGGCGTTATCATCTTTGCGGTCCGGTTGTGCGGACGGCTGGTTAAGCGGATAGGAGTTCCTCCGGTGTTGGGGGAACTTTTGGCGGGGGTGGTCATAGGCCCCTATGCTCTGGGGGGTATCCCCTTGCCGGGCCTTCCCCAGGGGCTTTTCCCGTTGGGCGAAGTCTCAGGCATCGCGGTAAGCCCGGAACTCTATGCCTTTGCAACGGTGGCTTCGATAATCCTGCTTTTTGCATCGGGACTTGAGACGGACCTGGGCCTCTTTCTCCGGTATTCTGTGGCCGGGGGGGTCATAGGCATAGGAGGGGTCGTCTTTTCCTTTGCCTCGGGCGCTTTGGCCGGGACAGTCCTCCTCCGGGTTCCCTTTATGGACCCCCGGTGCCTGTTCCTGGGCGTCCTTTCCACCGCCACTTCCGTGGGCATCACCGCACGAATCCTTTCGGATCAGAAGAAGATGGACTCTCCCGAAGGGGTCACCATTCTGGCGGCGGCGGTCTTTGACGATGTGCTGGGTATTATCGCCCTGGCGGTGGTTTTGGGGATCGTGGCCCTCCTCACCGGCGGCCAGGGGCGCCTGAACGTGGTCAGTATCCTGGCCATAGCCGGGAAAGCCTTCGGCATCTGGCTTGGCTTTACCGCCCTGGGCCTTGTCTTTTCCAAACGTATCGCGGCCTTCCTCAAGCTTTTCAAGCACAGTTTCGATTTTTCCGTTCTGGCCCTGGGTATAGCCTTCCTTTTGGCGGGGGTCTTCGAGAAACAGGGTCTGGCCATGATCATAGGGGCCTACATCTCCGGCCTCTCCCTCTCCAAGACCGACATAGCAGCGGTGATACAGGAACGTATCCACGGGCTTTACGAGTTTTTCGTCCCCCTCTTTTTCGCGGTCATGGGAATGATGGTGAATGTCCGGGAAATTCTTTCTTTTCAGGTGCTGCTTTTCGGCGCGGTCTACACTCTGACGGCAATAGGGGCCAAGGTTGTGGGCTGCGGCGGTCCCGCCTTGCTTTTGGGTTTTAACGGCAAGGGCGCCCTGCGCATAGGCGCCGGTATGGTTCCCCGGGGCGAGGTAGCCCTGATCATCGCCGGTATAGGTATCTCATCGGGCATCCTGGACAACCAGCTTTTCGGGGTTATCATCCTTATGACTTTCATCACCACCCTGGCGGCCCCTCCGCTTCTCAACGCGTCCCTGAGAACGCCCGGCGCCGGAACCAGAAAACCCGTAAAAGGCGACGATGCCGCCTCCGCCGTATGGGAATTCAATTCCGGTGAAATAGCGGATCTGGTGGTGGATACCCTGCTCAAAGACCTCAAGGCCGAAGGTTTTTACGTCCAGATGATGAACATAGACGAAGGGCTTTCCCAGGCCAGGAAGGACGATATAGCCCTCTCGATTACCGAAGACGAAAGCAGGGTGACCATCGTCACCGCCAAAGACGATATGCCTTTTGTCAAAACCGCGGTGTACGAGGTTATCCTTGCCCTGAGCGAATCCATCCGGAAGCTCAAGGACTCCGCCGACCCCAAGGCCATGAAGCAGGAGATTGCCGGTATAGGCGGGCGCAAGGACGGGGAGATCCTTTCCCTGGTTAGGCCGGACTGTATTTCCCTGGACCTCAAAGGGGAAACCAAGGAAGAGATAATCGGCGAACTCGTGGATATCCTGGACAGCCGGGGAAGGCTTGAGGACCGGGATCAGGTTCTCTCGGACGTACTACAGCGGGAAAAGACCATGAGTACCGGTATGCAGCACGGCGTCGCCCTGCCTCACGGGAAGACCGACGGGGTCAAGGACATCGCGGTGGCGATAGGTATAAAGAAAGGGGGGGCCGATTTTGAATCCCTGGATGGGGAAAAATCCCGGCTTTTTATCCTGGTCGTTTCCCCCCGAAAGACATCGGGTCCCCACATACAGTTCCTTGCCGCCATAGGCGGGGTCCTCAAGGATGAGAAGATCCGGGAAGAAATCATCGCTGCGGAGAGCGGGGAAATTGCGGCGGCCCTGATGCGGCGGGGCGGGAAAGGCTAAGGCTAAGATCCTGCCTGCACTAAACCGCATGATTGGGCTCCGCGAACCTCCGGTCCAAATGCGGTCTGTACGCTTTTGCGCTGAAGCGCCACAAACTGCCAAGGGTCAAAAAGTTACCGTAAGCGTCTTAATTTCAAAGGGCTTGAAATCGAGGGACGTTTCGTTCCCCGTAAAGGGAAGTTTTTGTTCCTTTTTTTCCAGCATATCAGCTTCATATATGGCGCTGATCCCACGGTTGAAACGCAGGGT
>JAITBO010000384.1 GCA_031283505.1 Treponema sp.
CCTCAATGGAGGGGAGCCCATGTCACATGGCATATCTTTGTCCTGGGCGGAGCCGCCTGCCACTGGGGTTCCGTCTGGTTTTTAGGCTGAAGCGCCCGGCTGCAGGGAACCAGAGGTTCAGGGAACCAGAGGTTCAGGGAACCAGAGGTTCAGGGAACCAGAGGTTCAGGGAACCAGAGGTTCCAGGAACCTCTGGTTCCGGTACTCCGTAGTTAAATGAGCCTGTTCCAAAAACTAATTGACGGTGCGCTAAACGTGCACGGTTTTGGAACAGGCTCAAATTTTTTTCTTTCGGTAATTGCTCATATCACGCGGTTTAGTGTAACAACCTGCTAGAGCCTGATTACCGGAGCGGTGTTCCAAAGCCGTTCCAGTTCATAAAAAGAACGGGATTTCTCAGTCATGAGGTGTACCACCACGGCGCCCAGGTCGATTAATGTCCATTCATCTTCTGAGGCTATTTTACGCCTGATTCTGAAAATTTCGATCCCCCGATCCCGGCAATAATCCTTGATATGCCGCAGCAGGCCCATACGGTGGATATGGCTTGAAACCGTTGCAATCACGAAGAAATCGGTCCAGCCGTTCAATTCTCTCATGTCCAGTACCGCCACATCTTCGCCTTTGTGGTCCTGGAGCAAAACACCCAAAGCCCGGACAAGGGCGGTTCCCTCTTCATTCGCCAATAACGTATCGTCCATTAAAATCCCTGCCGATAATAAGCGTAAAATCCGACCTGTAATCCAAATTTTGCAGGCCCATATTCAATTCTATATCCAGTTCCTCCGGCGCGACGGCTTCGGAACGAAGATTGGTACAGTGGATAATATCCGCGAAGATACGAGCCACCCCGGAGGAATCGGACCGGTCTATGATTTCCGTGGCCTCGTAATCGCTCCGGCTGGCGTTTCCGATGGAAATGACATCGTATCCGAATCCCCGGAGCAGTTCCGCAGTTCGTCCCGCAAGGCCCGTAATCCCCGTACCATTCAGGATTTCTACCGTAAAAACCCGTTCCGTGAGGGAACCTTCCACCTGCCGCGTTAGAGCGCCCAGAGACTGGCGTACTATCTCCTTAATGAGGCTCCCGTCATAATAGGGGAAGAGGAGTATCTGCCCCGATACTTCCCGGTAATTTCCCCCTACGGACTGGACGTTTACCCTGTCCGTATCAATATTCGACAACTCATCAAAAAGCCGTATACGGGTATGCTGATTCATGCCGGTCCTTATCAGAGGCTGAACGGTCTGGAGCATGGCGGGGTTTTTTAGGACTTCGTTTTTTTCCCCCAGCCTGTTGATAAAGCCCAGGAAAAAACGCTGCCGCCTGAAGGTCACGAGATCAGCGTCCTCCTCAGGAAGCCGGTAGGTAAGAAACGAAAGAACCTTATCCCCGTCCAGCCGGGTTACCCCTGAGGAAAACAGGATCAGGTTATCCGGATCGTACTCCGAGACCGCCGCAGGGATAAATAGTTCCACACCTTCTATAAGGTCCGCCATTTTTCCCAGGCCAGGCAGGTCGTACACCATGGAAAAATTGATGTCAATCCCCAGAAGATCCTCAATTTCACTTTCAAACGTCGTTATGCGATGAGAATCATAAACCGTATCTATACGATCTACCCGGTTGATCCGCTTGATTATCAGGCCGACCTCTCCGGGAATATCAAAAATCGCCGCCCTTTTGGTTCCGGGATAGTACATCAGTACATAGGATGCCAGGGGCTTCCCTTCAGACTCAAAAACAAAGAGAGTATTGATAACCCGGTCGCCGGACAGGGCTTCCTCTATAGGGTCCTGCCGCAAAGCCATAGCGGTGAACAAAGCCCCTGCTCCCAGGAGCGCCGCGATGGCGGCCAGGAGGAAGATACTTGCATCGGTTTTGACTTGCCTTCCCCTCACAAATCCCTCCGGTTGTGTATGGCATCAAGAAGCCTGAGGGTTCCCGCCGAAAGGTCCATCTGTTTTGAACGCAGAAACGCCACAGTTTCCTCCAGCACCGCCGTAAAAAGGCTGTCCAAACCGGCAAACCGGGAAAAATCCCGAAGTTCTACTTTGACATCCTCACGGGAACTTTCGATTTTGTCAGCTATATATACTACCCGGGCCAGGGGCCCCATCCCGGGCCTCCCGGTGGTGTGATACCGTACCGCTTCCAGAATGTCCTCATCCTCAATACCGAATTTCTGACGGAGCAAAACCGCCCCTGCCCTGCCGTGAAGCAAAGAAGGTTTCTTCTGTTCCAGTTTGGAAAAATTTTCGTCATCCCGGCGGGCAAGCCGCTTCATTTCCCCTTCCGGCAGGGATTTAGCCATATCGTGGGCCATACCCGCCAGGTAACCCCGGTCCGGATCCAGGCCAAAATGAACGCAGAGATCATAAGCCATAAGAGCCACGCTCCGGGAATGGAGAAACCGGGAAATGTTTACCAGAGAACGCACCTCCGCTTCTACCCGGGCGATAAGCTCATACGAAACCTTCGTCCCGGAAACAGGAACCTGCCCGGAAAGGCCGTCCGCCACAGTCCCGCTCCCGGCGTCTTCCCCCTGCACCGGCGGCGTATACCCATACAAACGGCGGTCTTCTATGATGAACCGGGCCCCCTGAGGCGTCAGAGAACGCCAAGATTCCCCGTTCTGAATGCGGGTCCGAACCTCAGCCGAAGAAAGTTCCATAATGGCGTTGTTAAGCAGCGTGCAGGGATACGGAAAAGCCGCAGGTTCCGCAGATTCCCGGTGGGCGATGATAATGTCCGTTTCGGCGGCAATATCTTCCGCCCGGCGCCATTGAGAGAAGGTCTGAACTAAATCATCTCCTATAATGAGTCCCATCTTCCCCACTGGCCGGTAACGCTGTCTTATATCGGCGATGGTATCAATGGTATAAGAAACGCCGCCCCGTTTGATTTCGCAGTCGTCAATAGTGATTCGTGGATCTCCCGGTATGGAAGCGGCCAGCATATCCATACGGTCCGAAGGAGAAACCTCCCGGGCGCCAAGTTTGAAGGGAGAGGTAAAGGCAGGAACCATGATGACCCGATCATACCCAAGGATAGAAAGCGCCGCATCCACCAGCCATAAATGGCCCAGATGCACAGGATTAAAGCTGCCTCCCAGGATTGCGAGCTTCACCGCGCCATCCCCTCCCCACCCGGAACAGCCGGATCAGGCGCTTCCGTTTCGGCGTCCGCCGTCTCCCGGCGGTCCAGCCGATCCGTCAGGGCCCCTATAGCCGCAGCCAGTTCGCTTAACCCTTCGCCGGAAAACACGGAAATCCCCAGCACGGACTCGTTTTGGTACTTCCCGCGAAGCTCTTCCAGGCGTTCGGACGCCCCCTCAAGATCGGTCTTGGAACCCGCAATGATCCGGGGCTTCCGCACCAGTTCCGGTGAAAAAGCGTTCAATTCACGGTACAGGGTGTCAAAGGCCTCCGCATAGGAATCCTCCCCCAGGTCGATCAAAAAGACAAGCCCTAAAGTCCGGGAAATATGTTTGAGAAACCGTATTCCCAGCCCCGCGCCCCGGGAAGCCCCGGCTATAAGCCCCGGAATGTCCGCCAGAATTATGTCCCGGTCTCCCAGGGTGAGTACTCCCAGGTTCGGGATTTTCGTGGTAAAGGGATAGGGCGCTATTCTGGGACGGGCGTTGGTAAAGCGGTCCAAAAGGGAGGACTTTCCTGCGTTGGGAAACCCCACAAGCCCTATGTCCGCCAGAATACGAAGTTCCACCCGGAGCCGCCGGGTCCGTCCCGGTTGACCCGGAAGGGCCTTTCTGGGCGCCTGGTTCACCGCCGATTTAAAGCGAACGTTCCCCCAGCCCCCCTTCCCGCCGGTCAGAAACACGAAAGCGTCCCCGGCCTTTCCAAAGTCCCGGATAAACTCCCCGGTTTCATCATCCTTAATCACCGTTCCCGGAGGTACAGGGATGACCACATCGGAACCGTTCCGGCCATGCCGCTGGACGCCTTCGCCGTCCCGCCCATTTTCCGCCTTAAAGAGCCGCCTGTGCCGCAAATGGGCCAGAGTACGCAGGTTACGGCGTACTTCAAAGACCACATCCCCTCCCCGCCCGCCATCGCCACCGTCAGGCCCTCCCCTGGGAACATACTTCTCCCTGCGGAAGCTGACACAACCGTTTCCGCCTTTCCCGGAAGAGACCTCAATCAACGCTTCGTCGGCAAATTTTTCCATGGGCGTCACATTCGGGAAAACGCAAATTTAGAACAAACTCCACCGCTTCTACCGGACGGCAACCCGCAACTTGGGAGAGAACTATATTTTTCTGCCTTTTGTGAGAGGATGTAACACATAACCGTCACGGTTGAGTTCCCCCCATGAGGTTGGCTATTCGGCGGCGGGAATGACACCGGCAAGTTTACGACCCCGGCGCTGGGAAAAGGAGACTGTCCCGTCTACCTTGGCAAAAAGGGTATAGTCCCCGCCGCAACCCACGTTGAGACCAGGGTGTATTTTTGTACCCCTTTGGCGCACGATGATGGTTCCGGCCTTAACCAAAGCGCCGCTGGAGGCCTTAACGCCCAAGTATTGGGGATTCGAGTCCCGTCCGTTTTTCGCGCCGCTACCGCCCCGTTTCCGTGCCATATTAATTCCTCCGTTCTCTGTGTATATTCAGTCTGCAAAATTCCGGATAGAGTTCAGCCACAGAACTGAAGCCTTCGATAAGGAAAGCTCCGACGCCGGAAAGAAAATCCCGGCCACCGCCTGAATAATCCGTCTCCATCCAGAAAACTCCCCGTCCCGGAGCGCCGCCCCGGAGGGTCACCCCTTCCCTGCCGGAAAGAGTTCTAAAAGCCGTCCGTGTAAGAACCGAGACCGCAGCGCATACCACATCATTGCCTCCGGGTCCCGCTTTGGCGTGGCCTGTGACTTTACAGGACAGAAGAAGTCCCGCCTCGTCCAAAGCCGCGTCAATGTCGATCATAACGGATCAAGCCCCGATACTATCCCCAATTTTAATGTCTTCGATCTTAATAATCGAATACTGCTGCCTATGTCCCTGTTTGCGGCGGTAATCCTTTTTAGGCTTATACTTGAAAACGATGATCTTATCGCCCTTCAAATGACTTTCCACCGTCGCGGAGACCTTGACGCCCGGAACATAAGGAGCCCCAAGGGTAACCGAATCCGGGGAATCTCCTTTAGACAAAAGAAGAACCGAGTCAATCTCTAGGGCGTCTCCCGGCTCCGCGTCAATCCGGTCCACCTGCAACAACGCGCCCTTTTCAGCCTTATACTGCTTGCCTTTAAATTCAACCAATGCGTACATGAATCATCATCCTTCTGATACAATCTGATACAAATAGAAGTAACTTATATCTCAATCTTGATGTAAATGTCAAGAGGTATAGATGCCTGGCAGATTGATTACACTAAACAGCGTGATACAATTACTGAAAGAAAGAAATTTAACCACGAGGGCACGGAGTTTCACGGAGATGAAACCCGATTAGTAATAAAAACTCCGTATTCCTCCGTGTATCTCCGTAGTTAAATTTCCTATGCGTTTATCCTGTCCTCCCCCCCTTATTTGGCGAAATTTTCGCTTCCCGATTACATTTTTTTCAAATTCCCCTTGACGATTATAAAAATAGATATTATAGTTGAACATATATTCAATCGTTGTATTGACGGAGGGAACTATGACCGGACCGGGGTCTGAAACCGACAGGTGTGACTGCAACGTGATCCATGAGGATGTAATCGCCAGAGTGAAGAAGCTCATGCCGGAAGACGAAACCCTCCTTAATCTGGCGGATATGTTCAAAGTGTTCAGCGATTCCACCAGGGTGCGGATACTCTGCGCCCTCCAGCATTCCGAAATGTGCGTCTGCGACATCGCGGCCCTGCTGGGGATGACCAAGTCGGCTATCTCCCACCAACTGCGGTCCCTCAGGCAGACCAGGCTGGTCAAGTACCGCAAGGACGGCAAGGTGGTCTACTATTCCCTGGACGACGAACACGTGGGCAGCATTTTCGCCCAGGGTTTGCTCCATGTAAACGAAGGATGAGGCGGGCCTGTTTTTTAAAAACAAACTCGAACCTGTTTCAAAACCGTGCGCGTTTAGCGCGTCAATTAGTTTTGGAACAGCCTCACTGTGTTATTTTTTTGAACATCGGTTGAATAATTTGTCAACCGTTCAATTCAGTTCTGTTGAAGAGGTGATTAATTATGGAAGCAGTTGTCAGAAAAGAATTCACTCTGGAAGGGCTCTGTTGTCCGGTATGCGCCGGAAAAATTGAAGAAAAGATACGCGCCCTGGACGGTGTGCTTGGGGCGACCGTGAATTTTACCAGCCAGCTTTTGACCATGGAGATCGGGGATAAAGCAAAGGCCGGAACCGTCGTAACCGAGGCCGGGTCCATAATCCGGTTTGTCGAGCCGGACATCGTGATGAACGAAAAAAAAACCGGGGCGGCGAACTTCGCGGATGCGGATGCCGAAGAGGTCCGACGGAACCGGCGGCGACGGACGCGCCGTATCCTGCTGGGCGCCGGAACGTTGCTTTTCGCCTCCGGCCTGGCGTTCCCCTTGCCCCGGTACGCGGAATTTGCCGTGTTCCTGGTGAGTTATCTCCTCATCGGGGGGGATGTGGTCTGGCTTGCCCTGAAAAACATTGCCCGGGGGCGTATCTTCGACGAAAACTTCCTCATGAGCCTGTCCACAATAGGGGCCTTCGCTATAGGGGAGTATCCCGAGGCGGCGGCGGTGATGCTCTTCTACCAGGTGGGGGAAGCGTTCCAGAGCTACGCTGTAGGCCGCTCCCGGAAGTCCATCGCCGCCCTCATGGACATACGCCCGGACTTTGCCAACCTGAAAACCGAAACCGGCCTGCGCCGGGTCTCCCCGGAGGAAGTGAAGGTGGGGGACCTTATCGTGGTAAAGCCTGGGGAGAAAATACCTCTGGACGGCACGGTCCTTGAAGGCCGTTCCGTCCTGGACACTTCGGCCTTGACGGGGGAATCTCTGCCCAGAGACGTTGAAAAAGGGAGCGAAGTCCTGTCCGGTTCCGTCAACAAGAACGGCCTCCTGACCATCGAGGTGTCCAAGGAATTCGGGGAGACCACGGTTTCCAAGATCCTGCAACTGGTACAGAACGCCGGGAGCCGGAAAGCCAAAATGGAGAACTTCATCACCAAGTTTGCCCGGTACTACACCCCGGCGGTGGTATTCGCCGCCCTGCTTCTGGCGGTCCTTCCCCCCCTCCTCCTGCCGGAAGCCCGCTTTGCCGACTGGATCCGCCGGGCCCTGGTGTTCCTGGTGGTGTCCTGCCCCTGTGCCCTGGTCATCTCCATCCCCCTAAGCTTCTTCGGGGGCATAGGCGGCGCTTCCCGCAGGGGCATCCTGGTAAAGGGCAGCAACTACCTGGAAGCCCTGAACAGCGTGGATACCGTGGTGTTCGACAAAACCGGCACTCTAACAAGGGGGGTCTTTAGCGTTACCGGCATAGTCCCCCAGGGCGTCTCCAGAGAGGAACTCCTCTACTTCGCCGCCCATGCCGAAAGCCATTCGAGCCACCCCATAGCCCAGTCCATCCTCAAGGCCTACGGCGGGCAGGTTTCGGCGGAAAACATAACCGAATACGAGGAAACCGCCGGTCAGGGAGTGCGGGTCCGGGTGGACGGCAGAACCGTACTGGCCGGGAACGGTAAACTCCTGGAAGAAGCGGGTATCCCCTGGGCCGCTCCGGATGTTCCCGGCACGGTGGTCTACCTCGCCATAGACGGCGCATTTGCCGGGTATATCGTTATCTCCGACGAGTTGAAAGGGGACGGCAGGCAGGCGGTCGCGGCCCTCAAAGCCCTGGGAGTAAAAACTATCGCCATGTTCACCGGAGACTCCCGGCGGGTGGCGGAAAAGATCGGGAAGGAAACCGGCATAGACAAAGTTTACGCGGAACTTCTGCCCCATCAAAAAGTAGAAAAACTTGAAGAACTGGAAGGGCGCGGTTCAAGGACGGGCAAACTGGTGTTCGTAGGGGACGGCATCAACGACGCGCCGGTTCTGGCCCGGGCCGATGTGGGCATAGCCATGGGCGGGGCCGGTTCCGACGCAGCCATAGAAGCCGCCGACGTGGTGATCATGACCGACGAGCCTTCCAAAATCGCCGAAGCCATAGGCATAGCAAAGCGGACCCGGACCATAGTCTGGCAGAACATCCTGTTCGCCCTGGGAGTCAAGCTGACCATCCTGATCCTGGGCGCTCTGGGGATAGCCGCCATGTGGGAAGCCGTGTTCGGCGACGTGGGCGTTGCGGTCATCGCCACCGTGAACGCCATGCGGGCCTTAAAGAAATAACGCCGGGGAGGGGGGACTCCCCCCTACAGGTGCATCACGGATGCGCCCTACCCCCCCAGCGGGGGACTTCGCCCCCCGCAACACCCCCCCGGACCCGCCGCCGCGCCAATACGTAAGGGACAGGGACGGAATACGGTATAGAGAAGGACTCAAAAAACCTTAACCGCCCACAAAAAAGTGATTTCGTTCGTAAAACCTGGTTTTTTTATTTTTATGGGTTATATTCATGAACGAAAGTTGAGTATATTTTGATACGAATATTATAAAAGAAGCGGCGGGGCAGTGGAACAGCCTGGGCCGCCAACAAGGGGATTGGTAATATCTGACCGGTTAAAGAAAGCTTTTTCCTCTACATCCGGTTTAGACGTTGCCGATAAAATTTTATCCCCCCCACACACACATATACACGAAATTTAAGTCCCTTACATACAGTCCTTTGGTTTTATAACTTTTTTTCTTCCCTCCTTTTTCCTTCTCCCTGGTCTGTTTCTTTTTCTCCTCTTTAATCTGCCCCCAATGAACTTTTGGTTTGTTCTCAATATTCGCTTTGCGGGAAAACAATACAAGGAGTTGTCTATGAAAAACTCGAAATTTACACGCTTTTTTGTGTCTGGCTGCTTCCTGGCCGCTATTCTGCTGGCTGGATGTTTTAACCCTATTACCGTCATTCCTCCAAAATCGGGCAACCCGGTTACCGATCCCTTTACCATCGACATCTTGATCGGCAAAGACGGTTCCGCCCGTTCCGTCGCCGGTCCCGACTCGACCAGGATAAAAGGCGACAACATCCGCAACTTCATCCAGCTTGTCGTGGTGGATAAAACGACAAAACAAATCGTCGCCTTTGACGAAGACCGTATGACCGACAAGGACGATGAAGAGGCCGTCCTCTCTATCGAATCCATCACCTTCGGCAATAACTACAATTTTCTCCTCCTTATGGGCCACTGGGAACACGATGGAAGTTACAACTATTATGATACCCCAGCCGATTTCCGGCCTCCCACCCAGGGCAACGTCATTTAAAAATCTGTGATATAGTGGAACTTACCTTAGGAGGGGAAAGCAAATGGAGATCACGGAAGAAGACATAGCATGGATGAAGGAATGCCTCAGCGAGATAAAGGACGAGCGGCGGCAGAGCGGGCATTTTCTGCACAAACTGATAGACGTGCTGGTAATCGGGCTTACGACCATCATTGCCGGATGGAATGAATTCAATGGGATGGAGGATTTCGGGAAGGCGAAGGAGAGTTTTTTCAGGAGCTTTCCGGAGTTGCCGCACGGGATACCGGATGAAAAGACCTTTGCGCGGGTATTTTCGTGGATAGAACCAG
>JAITBO010000389.1 GCA_031283505.1 Treponema sp.
AGTATGGTGAAAAAGGCTCCTGTCAGGAGGATGGTCAGGACCCGGTGGCCTGATATTGGCTAGGTTTTTGTTTCCGGGCAACCGCCCCTTTTCGACTAGATTAATTATTAGGCAATGCGACCGGTTGACACTTATTTTTATTTCCGTTATAATCATCAAATGTTGGGGGCGTAGTGAAGCTGGTTTATCACGCTGGCCTGTCAAGCCGGAGATCGCGGGTTCAAGCCCCGTCGCTCCCGTTACAAAAATCGTCTTGGGTGGTTTTATAGTGGGGTTTCCTCAGGGGCCTTCGCCGAGTGGATGCGAAAAGAAGGGATGAAGGCTTCTGAAGGGAGTAACCAGGAAGGTAGGTTCTATCGAACCCGGCAGTCAGTATTCTCTGAGAATATTGGTTGCCGCTTAGAAGCCTGTTCATGCGGACGGGTTTTTCTTTAATAGAGGCTGTTCCAAACCCGTGTGCGTTTAGCGCATAGTCAATTAGTTTTGGAACAGGCTCAGATAACAGCGCAGTTGGACAGGATCAATTATACTGCTTTAGGAATGGAACTTAACAATATTCCCATGATTTTTTGGTTTTTTTGTAGATTTTTAAACCTAAAGCAGTATATTGCAGACTTTACCCGAAAACAAATTTACAAATTTTAATAGTTCACCTTACGTAGGAAGAATAATACGAACCACTAACCATACGAACAACACGAATTTTTGAGGTTAAATCCATAGTTTGTTCGTAAAGTTGCGGACCAGAGGCCCGGAGGTTCGTGCTTAAATTTTTTCAATTTCTGGTTCCGGTGCATAACACGAGTTAATAATTATGGGGCTTTGTACGGTTTTCATTCCCGGCGACGAACCGGACGGGTAAATGTAAAATTGTTGCGGACCATTGACAGAATTCGTCATTTCTGCTAAATTTATCGAACTTATTATAAGTGGCGGCATAGCTCAGTTGGTAGAGCAAACGGCTCATATCCGTTCGGTCATTGGTTCAAGTCCAATTGCCGCTAAAAAAGTTGTTTTTTCCAGTAAGGTATTGTATACTATTCTTCAATTATGGTAGTAAAAGATAAAAATATTCTGATAACCGGCGGTTCCAATGGAATCGGGCGGCTTATGTGTCTGGAATTTGCCGAACGGGGTGGAAAGGTCATCGCCTGGGGACGGAAACAGAAAGCCCTTGATGCTCTGGAAGAAGAAGGAAGGGGGAGGGGCCTCTTCATCAAAGGTATGGTCTGCGACGTGTCGGACCGGGAGGCGGTATACCGTCAGGCCGGGATTTTGATGAAGGAGTACGGGCCGGTGGACGTGCTCATCAACAACGCCGGGATTGTTTCGGGCAAAACTTTTCTTGAAACCCCGGATGAAAAGATGTTGCAAACCATGAACGTCAACACCCTGGCCCATTTCTGGACCGGCAAGGCTTTTCTGCCCTCCATGCTGGAGCGGAATTCCGGTCATATTGTGACTATAGCCTCCGCCGCCGGGATTGTAGGCGTGCAGGGACTGGCGGATTACAACGCCAGCAAATTCGCCGCCTTCGGGTTCAACGAATCCTTGCGTATGGAACTGCGCCGTTTGAAAAGTCCGGTCAGGACGACCATTGTCTGCCCTTTCTTCATTGATACCGGGATGTTTGACGGTGTTAAGACCAGGTTTCCTTTTCTTTTCCCTATTCTAAAGCAGGAATATGTGGCCCGCCGCATCGTTAAAGCGGTGCTGAAAAACCGGAAGCGGCTTGTCATGCCCCCTGCGATTTACTCCGTGTTTTTGGGCCGCCTTCTTCCCATCGGGGCCTTCGACGCTCTGGTAGATTTCCTGGGGATTAACAAAGCTATGGACGCTTTTACCGGAAGGCGTTAAGGAATATTATACGATATTATATGGAGGTATGTATGGACGAAACCGAATTCAGGGTTACTGCGGTGGAAGTGGCGGAGAAGATTTTGGCGGCCCGGAAAGCCCAGGTTTCCTGGGGAGGTCTCCCTTACCGTGAACGGGCGGAGAAGCTGAAGAAAACCGCTCGTTATCTTTCTGAGCATATTGACGACATTACCGAAACAATACACCGGGAAAACGGCAAGGTCCGCCTTGACGCCCTGGCGGCGGAACTTCTGCCGGCGCTGATGGGGATTTCGTTTTACCTCAAGAACGGAAAGAAGTTTCTCTCCTCCCACGGCATACCGGGAGGCAACATCCTCATGTTCAACAAAAGGAGCCGGATGATCTACAAACCCTACGGCGTAGTGGGGATCATCTCGCCCTGGAACTATCCCTTTTCCATCCCCTTTTCCGAAGTAGCCATGGCGCTTTTGGCAGGCAATGCCGTGATTCTCAAAGTAGCCTCGGATACTCCGGGAGTAGGCCGTTCCCTGGCCGCCCTTTTCGCCGCCGCCGGTCTCCCGCCGGGTGTTTTTTCCTATGTGGAGATTACCGGGAAAGAGGCGGGGAAGGCTTTTATAAACGGAGGGGTGGACAAGCTCTTTTTTACCGGGTCTTCCGCCACAGGGAAGGAACTCATGGCCCTGGCCGCTCCCCGTCTTTTGCCCCTGGTGCTGGAACTGGGTGGCGCGGATGCCGCGATAATCTGTGACGACGCCGATCTGGACCGGGCTGCGGCGGGCATCGTCTGGTCCGGTTTTTCCAACGCCGGTCAGTCCTGCGGCGGCACCCAGCGCATCCTGGTTCATAAAAACGTTTATGCCCCTTTCCTGGACAAACTCTGCGCCCTGGTGCGGGACCTCCGCCCTGCGGAAACCGGGGATAAGGTCGAAGGCCAAAAAAGTGATTTCGACTGCGATCTTGGGCGTATGACCACCCTTAAACAGAAGAAGGCGGTCAGGGAACAGGTGGCCGCCTGCCTTGCCGGAGGCGCGAAGATAGCTGCCCAAAGTCCCGGCGGCAGCCTCTGGGACGATGATCTCCTTGCCCCCGCCCTGGTACTCACGGAGGTGACGGATAAAATGCCCGTCATGGCCGGGGAAGTCTTCGGCCCGGTGGTAGCGGTAATTCCCTATGAGGACGATGATGATGCCCTTGCAATCGCCAACGCATCCTCTTACGGCCTGAGCGGATCGGTCTGGTCCCGAAGCGGAAGCCGGGCCAAACGCCTTGCCGCCGGTATTAACGCCGGCGCCGTCATGATAAACGATCACCTTATGTCCCATGGCCTTGCCGAGACGCCCTGGGGCGGGTTCGGCGATTCGGGACTGGGACGGACCCATGGGTTTCAGGGTTTCCGGGAGATGCTCAAGGCCCAGGTGGTGATCAACGACATCCTGCCGGCGGTTAAGCGCGACCTCTTTTGGCAGCCTTACTCGGAGAAGGTTTACCGGGGAGTACGGGACATCGTTGCTTTCCTGGCGGGTCCCGGCTTGGGCCGCCGTCTTCAGGCTGTTCCGGGGGTGCTGGGGATTTTCTTCCGGTACTGGAAGAAGCATTAGGCGTGGGCCTGAAGGCCGCGCCGCCCAGAAGAGCGGGGTAAACCCTTCTTTTTTAGATAGCGCCGATGAATGATCCCCCCGAAAACGCCGGCTATCTCACCACCCAGCTCATCACCTATATAGGGAACAAGCGGCGTCTCCTGGGGTTCATCGGGACGGCGCTGGAGAAGGTCAAGGCCCGGCTTGGGAAGAAGCGTCTGGTTCTGTTCGATCTTTTCAGCGGGTCCGGGGTGGTGAGCCGTTTCTTTAAACGCCACGCGGAACTGCTCCTCGTGAACGACATAGAAGCCTACGCCGAGGTGATCAGTCGTTGTTACCTTGCCAACCGGGAGGAACTCGACCTCCAACGCCTCAGACAGATTCACGGGGAACTTACCGCCAGGTTGGAGGAAGGCCCCCTGGAGGAGGGTTTTGTCAGCGAACTCTACGCCCCCCGGGACGAGGAGGAAATCCGGGATGGGGAGCGGGTCTTTTACACCCCCCGGAACGCCCGGTTCCTGGATACCGCCTGCCGCCTTATCCGGGAACTGGAGGGGCCTCTGCGCCCCTTTTTCCAGGCCCCCCTCCTGGCGGAAGCTTCGGTACACGCCAACACCGCCGGGGTGTTCAAAGGCTTCTACAAGGATGTCCGTACCGGCAGGGGAAGATTCGGAGGCGGCGGAGCGAATGCCCTTAAACGGATCCTCGGCAGAATAGAGCTTCCTTTTCCGGTTTTCAGCAATTTCTGCTGTCCCGCGCTCATCTTCCGGGGAGACGTGAACCTCGTTGCCGGGGAAGCGCCGGAAGCGGACCTGGCCTATCTGGACCCTCCCTACAATCAGCACCCCTACGGATCAAATTACTTTATGCTCAACCTTCTGGTAAACTATGAACGTCCCCAAGCGATAAGCGCCGTATCGGGAATCCCCCAAAACTGGAATCATTCGGACTATAACAGAAAAATGAAGGCCGCCGACACCCTCGCCAATCTGGTTTCATCGGTGAAGGCCAAATACCTCCTCATCTCCTTCAACTCCGAAGGTTTCATCTCTCCGGAAGACATGACCGCCATGCTTGCCAAAGCCGGCGCTGTGGAAATCCTGGAAACCCCCTACAATACCTTCCGGGGTAGCCGCAACCTGCGGAACCGGCGGCTTCAGGTCAAGGAATACCTCTTCCTGGTGGAAAAATACTAGACGCTGTTAGCAAAGGAATATTTCGAGGAAGGCGGCCAGGATAAATCCGGGGATGCCTGGAACGTTATTGGGAGGTGATCCACAAAGTATGATGCTCCTCAAACGGAACTTCGGAACCAACCGGTCCAGGATTTCACCCCGGCCCTTCTTGCCAGTTTTTTGATACTCAGGCAGGTGGTTTCTACAATTGCTTTTCTACTTCTCATATCCAACCGTATTTATTTTCGATACATTTATCCTGTAAGCCAGTTTCAAAACCTGGTTCGTTTTGAAACAGCCTCGTAATAGAGCATTGAATTAGGAAGCCGTTTATGTTATGCTTGATCAAGAATGGGGGACGATAATGACCGTAGCGGAAGCGGTAAATGTTTTAGAAGGCCAATTTTTTTGCGGCGAAGATAAAGCGGATTTGGTAGTTGCCTCGGCCTGTGGGGCGGATCTTATGAGTGATGTTATGGCTTTTGTCAAAGACCGGGTACTCCTGTTGACGGGCTTAGTAAATCCCCAAGTAATCCGTACTGCGGAGCTTCTGGACATCCACTGCATCATCTTTGTACGGGGCAAAAGTCCCAGCCGGGACATGATCGATATGGCCGAAGAATCGGACATCATCCTGGGGGGAACTAAACTGCCTATGTTCCTGGCCTGCGGAAAGCTTTACGAAGCCGGGCTCAAAACCGGGGGGACCAGGCCCATCTGACCTGCCCTGGTCCACAGAGTATGCCTTTCCTGTAGTTCATGCAAACCAATTCCAAAGCTGATTTACGGGTGGAGATGAAGCGCCGTTTGAAGGATATGCCTTCTTCTCTCTTATATGACGAAGGGGCGGCGGCGGTCCGGTTGCTGAGGGAGACTTCCTGCTGGAACCGGTACGAAACCGTCCTTCTTTTTCTCTCCACATCCCGGGAAATAGACACTATACCCTTGCTCGGAGTTGCTTTGGTCCGGGGGAAAAAAGTTTTCGCTCCCTGTATTGCGGGCGGAAATCTTAGGTTTTGCCGTGTTCTCAGCGCGGCGGGACCGTGGAAAGCGGGTCCCCTGGGCATACGGGAACCGGCGGTTCAGGCCGATCCGCTAATGTTGGAGGATTTTCCCGCTATGGTCATTGTTCCGGGCCTGGCTTTCGACCTTGCCGGTAACCGTCTGGGTTACGGTAAAGCTTATTATGACCGGTTTTTTTCCGGACAAACCGGTCCATGCTTCAAGATCGGCCTTTGTACCGACGCGCAAATTTTGCCCCGTATTCCTGCCGATCCCTGGGATGTCCCTATGGACGCCCTTTGTACCGGGTCACGGTTTATCCCGATTGCCGAGCTTCCTCCAAAATGAGTAAAATAACACGTCGAATTTTGAGTTTTGCTGCGGGGTTCCCTATTATAGCGGGTAGCCCGGTCACCGCATGGAAACGAAGTTTCCTGTGCGGCGATGCGCCCTATATAAACTCGATATTCGGCTTGACAGTATAAACGATACAGGTAACGCATCGAAATAAGGAGCGCAACATGGGACGGATAAAGAGCGCGCTGGAGATAGCGCTGGAACGGACCGAATCGGTCAAAGGCGACAAAACCGGCATAGAACAATTTGAAGCAAGGCAGCAGGGGAAGCGGCTTGCCAACGAATTCCTGGCGGGAGGCGCGTCCCTGGAGGAAGGGATTAAAAAATGCCCCAAAGATCGGCAGGTCGCCCTCAAACAGGGTATTTTCGATGTTCTTAACGCCCAAGTCACCCTCCCCCTGGTCAAAGAAGACGAAAAACGGATAGAACTGGTGGGAAAAGGCTTGCAAACAATCATAGGCGATCACCGGTTTGCCGCCCTCTACAAGCAGTTTGCCCAGGCCATGGCCCAATACCTGGACGAGGCCGCCCAATACGAAGAAGCGATTAAGCGCCAATACGCTCCCAAACTGCGTCAGAAAGAGGAGGACCTTGCCCGCCGCTTTGGCCGGAAGGTGCGGCTTGATCCCTTCCAGGACCCCGAATTCGTTGCCTTCTACAACCAAAACATGACCGCCCTCAAGTCCAGCTACCAGGGCCTGGCGGACCAGATCCGGGGACAGGCGGTTGCGCTGTTTGAAAAGGTTTAACCCTACCCGCAGGCGGCGGACGGTCTCTCAGCGTAATTCCCGGGACAGGGCGTAAAATCTTTCGAGTTCTTCCAAAGGGGCTGTGTCCGTCCGGGGCCCCCTAAGGTCCAGGGGAAAAGGTTCGAGGTACACCAGGCGTTTCCCCCAAAAACCCAGCCTGACGCACAGCCCCTTGTCCCCGCCGCCGGTATTTTCCATCCCGGCAAACACGAAATTCCCCAGAGACCAAAACACCGGCTTTCCTTCCACCCACTCAAACCCCTGGACGATGTGGGGATGGGACCCTATAACAAGGTCCGCCCCGGCCAGGATGAGGTCCCGGCAGAGTTCCCGGACGGACCGGTTTGGCCGGGAAGACCACTCATCCCCCCCGTGAAAGAGAACCGCCAGAAGGTCCGCGCCGCCGCTTTCGGAGGCAAGGCCGGCCTTGATCACCGCCGCGCCTCCCCGTCCGGTATGGAGGATTCCGGGCCGGTTTTCCCCGGCGGCAGCCGAACGTCCGTCCCAGCCGCTCCGCTCCACCGGATACGAGGCAAGGCCGAAAACCCGCGCGCCGGCGCTTCCTTTTTGGAAAACAAAAGGCCGGCCAGCGGCATTTTCATCTATTCCCGCGCCCAGAACGCCTATACCGGCTTTTTCCAGGTGGTCCAGGGTATCCAGAAAGCCCTCGGTTCCCCAGTCAAAGATGTGGTTGTTCGCCAGAAGCACGGCGTCTATCCCCGCTTCCCGGAGCGCCGCCGCAGATGTGGGGGAAAACCGGAAGTTGAAAGCCTTCTCCGTCCTGGTCCCACGGGAACTCACCGCCCCTTCCAGGTTAACCAGGGCAAGGTCCGCGTCACGAAGTATTGCCGCCGCCCCCCCGAAAAGCCCGCCGGCCCCTTCGTCAAACAGAATGCGTTCCGCCCCCCGGCCCAGCATCAGGTCCCCCGCTGAGGCTACCCAGAGCAATTCCGGCTGCCCCACCGTTAGAGACTCCGCCCTTTCGCGGATCAACGCTTCCAGGGCGGCGGCCTTTCCGGATGCCCCGGTCCGCGCTTCATCACCGTCCTTGCCAGGAACCCGGACCCGCACCCCCGTCACCCGGCACAGGGGATACCGGGGAGCGTCCACGGACAGGTCGTTCACCCGTAGGGCGATAAAAGGCGGCGACAGCTCATCCAGAGGAACGAGGGTTTCCCATCCCTCAAGACAGGCCGCAAGGGACGTGTCCCGTCTGCCGGTCAGGGGGTCCTCCCTGGGCACATACCAGGTCCGGGAGAGGGGAATCACCGGAGAACCGCCTTCATCCGCATTGCCGGCGGCAGGTTCGTATTCCCAAAAAGAGACAAATTCGATGGTTATGGCGGGGACGTTTTCCAAAGCGGCTCCCGCCGCCGCATCGGGGACCGGGGTGACGCCCAGAGCGGCAAGTGCCGTTTCCGAAAGAAGGGATTCCAAAAAAGCCCGTTCAGCCGCATATTCTTCGCCGCCGGAAATCACCAGGGTATATACCGAATTTTTGGCAGAACACCCGAAAAAGAGCAGACAGAGGAAGATAAGGGGCAAAGACAGCGGTTTCGGCACCGGGTTAGTCTAGGATATTCGGTTGAGATTATCAATGCTTCTTCGTTTTGAATAAGGAAATCACAAAAGTTTGCGTCGGCTGACCCCGGATCCCCTGCGCTCCTGCCTGAAACCGGGGTCTCTATCTGCGACAAGAGGTGGAAAAAATGTATATATATTTTCTAAAAAACTTGTTTTCTTGTCTTTTTTACAGTAACTTAGATTAAAGTGAATATACTATGGTTACTATGACAAGTTATTTTCAGAATATCCGATTTTGAAACTCCAGCCTTGGTCGATTCTTATATTTCACTTTACGAAAGATATTTCAGGTATCAGAAACCTCCGATCTCAAAATCGGGGGGTTCTGATACCTTTGGTTTCATATATCCGTATAACGCGGAATTTTTTAAGGAGTTATGTGTGAAAAACACAAAAAATATAAACTTTTTCACTGTCGGTGTCCTGCCGGTCTTATTACTTGCAGGATGTTTCAACCCAATATCCATGGAACGCCAAAAAATCGGCGGCGGCGGTAACGGTCTTGGCGCCGACCCCTTTACCATCGACATTATGATCGGAAAGGACGGCGAAACTCGTTCCGTGACCGGACCGGATGTGGCCAGGATAAAAGGGGATGGCCGCAATATTATCCAGCTTATCGTGGTGGATAAAGTAACCGGGAATATTACCGCCTTTGACGAGGTTCGCCGGGAAAGCAATAGCCTGGACCCCGCAATATTCACCATTGATTCCATCCCTATTGGAAAAACCTATTCCTTCCTCCTGTTGATGGGGCATTGGGAACGGGATTATGCCAGGGAAGTGGCAAACAACAACGGAAAATACGTGTATTTGGAGGCTAATCCACCTACCCTTATGGCTGCGGGATTCAAGGAACAGTTGATAACCAATAACGGGAAGGTCTCGATTACAATGTGGCCCATAGTGGTGGACACCATTTTTAAGACCGTCGATACGGGAGTTCCCGGGATACTTCGGATGAGGGAAGCGGTAATGAACGCCGGGAAGCCGGAGAATGTAACATTGCTTCCGGTGGAATGGACCGTAAACTGGATGGTGAAACGGGGAACTTCCGGGGACGGGCTCGATGTTCTGGTCCGGGCGCAGAAAGCGATAGACTGTCAGGCCGGGGACGAACTGCTGGTCAAAAGCAAGGGTTCCATAGTGAGGGGGACCGGTCTGAATGATTTGACGACCAAAGAACCCACAGTAAAGGGAAACATTGTCACCCTGCCGATAGGATCGGATTATACCAAGGGAATAAGACGAATCGGGGCGGAAGGTTCTGTCAACTTCAAGCTGGAATATATACCGTACAATCTGAAGGATGGAAGTAAGTGGATGGCGTATAACGGAAAATCGGCGTTTGACCTGGACGGGAAGGCGCCGGTGTGGATCATCCGGAATGGGGTGAACGACCAGGCGCAGGACCAAGACACGGACTTTAACAACTTTGGAAAGACGGACACTGGGAAGGCGAACGGGAACGGAGCGATCTCGTATAAGGTTGCGGCGGTGGGAGCCGGGGACAAGGAATTTCCCGGGTATCTTGATCTGACGTTGACGAAGGGGCAGTTTAAGCGCCTGTCAAACTCAAATACGGCTAAGATAACGTTTACAACCGGAGGGTACGATGGGACTGGGGAAGCGTATTATGCGATAACGGGGCAGAACGATCCGGAGCCTTTATATTCGGCCTATACGGAAAGCTTTGGAGGACTCGCAGCCGGGACACATGAGAAAGAGGTGAAGCTGCCCACAGCCGAAGGGAATTATTTTGTGTATGTGGTCCTGTTCAAGAACGGGAATGTTAGCAAGAGGATCAGGTATGACACGGTGATAGGCGCTCTGGAAGTAGACTTTAACTGGGGCGGTAGTTCGTAGCAGTTGCCCATGAAAACGGCCAGGTCGTGCTGTCTGCTGACGGCGGCAAGACTTGGCCGATGGGGAAACCACCGGGCAGAGGGTTAGGGTACAGTCGTGCGCTTATACGGGAAATTACGGCTTTGTTCAAACAAGACCTTTCCCCGGATCAGATTTCAGGCCGCTTGAGAACACTATACCCTGGCCGGAAGGAAAAACAGGTGTCAACATCGACCGTCTACATCCATTTATACCGGGAAACAACGAAAGACCCTTCGCTGAAAGAACATCTCCGGCAAAAACATAGCCCCGTTTATTGGCCGAAAAACAAAGTTCCTGTTGGCAAAAGTAATGGCGGACAAGAGGGCGTTGACGCTGAACTAGTCCGCCATTCATGCCTTCAGTTCAATACCCACGCCAGCGCGGAACACCCTGACAGTGGACAACGGCAAGGAATTCGCGGAGCATCAGAGCTTATCGCAAGCCCTCGCAACCGACATCTGTTTTACGCATCCGTACCACTGGTGAGAGCGGGGGCTTAACGAACACCTCAATGGACTTATCGGGCAGTACCTGCCTAAAAAAATACCCTTTGATACCCTTACCCAAAAACAGCTTGACAGAATCAACAATCGACCACGCAAGGTTTTATTAAAGGGCGTAGCCCTTTTGGGGTTTAATACCCCGCCCCTTGGGGCGCTTCCTACTGGGGGTGCGGGGGATGTGTTCCC
>JAITBO010000003.1 GCA_031283505.1 Treponema sp.
AGCTTGACAGGATCGTTGCCAAAATCAATAATCGACCACGCAAGGTTTTAGGCTACCTAACCCCTTACGAAGTTTTTTCGCCTTAAAATTCGCACTTCAAAAAAAATTCCGCGTAACAATCCGGGATCGAAAGGCTTCACAACATAGTCTACGGCGCCGTGTTTTAGGGCCTGGGATATAAGTTCAACGGAGACATGGGAGGACACAAAAATAACCAGAATGTTCCTGATAGACGGTATTTTTTTAATCATTTCCAAAACATCAAATCCCGACATTCCCGGCATTTCAATATCCAATAATATCAGGTCAACCTTCGATGAGGCCAGGACCAAAAGAGCCTGCCCACTCGATTTTACTACCTTTACTTCATAAAATTTATCCAGTGCGTTTCTGACTGTCCGGAGATCTACGATAATATTATCTACTGCCAAAATAACCTTCTTTGTTTTGGCATCAGATTTCCCTATATCCGGCATAAAAATCACCCCCTTCTGATTATTCGAGACTCTGGATTCATACCCTCCATTCAGTCCACTTTACTCCGGTTCAAAATAAGGCTTACAAAGATTGGGTATTAACCCGAACGGTATACTAAAACTTCTTACAAACAAGACTCCCTTCAAACTGACGCCAGGATACCCCATCGGATGTTCGGGCCGTACTTTGAATCGTGAAGACTTCGCTCATATTATAAACAACCAGTCTTATTCTGGCAATGATTCATAACGATATTTTTTTTCCCAAAAGGGATAAATTCTGAAAATTCCAGATCCGGGCCAGACTCTTGCCGACTGAGGTTAAGCAAATTATACTAAAAAAAGCGTTATGTAAGTTATCTAAATTGCCAGGAAAGAAAACCGGAGGAGAAAGATCATGGATAAAAACGCGATTATCGGACGAGCCAGGGACTATATCGCCAGGGAACAGGATGAGGGATTCCGGAAAGAGGCGGAAGACCTCTTAGCCAAAGAAGACTGGAAGGAACTGGAAGACCGCTTCTACCGGAACCTGGAATTCGGGACCGGCGGCTTGCGGGGGGTTATAGGGGGCGGTTACAACCGGATGAATACCCTGGTGGTCAAGAGCGCCACCCAGGGTTTAGTGTCCTATGTCAAAAAAGCCTTCCCCGGCAAGGATCAGGCGGGAACGCTGAAGGCGGTTATCGCCTATGACAGCCGGCATTATTCCGCCGAATTTGCCGAGGCCGCCGCCCTCATCCTTGCGGCAAACGGCGTCATGACCTACCTCTTTTCTTCCCTGCGGCCCACTCCCGAACTGTCCTATGCCATCAGAAAACTGGGCTGCGACACGGGGATCGTGGTCACAGCGAGCCACAACCCCTCCCAATACAACGGATACAAGGCGTACTGGAACGACGGTTCCCAGGTGATCGCCCCCCACGATCAAGGGATCATCGACGAAGTGAACGCCGTTACGGATATCAGGGAGATCACCCGGCTTGAGGCAATAGCCCGGGGGCTCCTGGAAATAATCGACAGCCGGATAGACGAGCCCTATCAGGCCATGGTCAGAAGCCGGCTTTTCAGGCCGGACCTCATCAAGGCCAAAGCCGGGGAAGTGAAGATCGTCTACACCCCTCTGCACGGGACCGGGGCTATGCACGTAGAAGCGGTTCTGGGAAGCCTGGGGCTCCAGGTCATCACCGTGTCTGAGCAGCGGGAAGGTAATGGGGACTTCCCTACCGTATCCTTCCCCAACCCGGAAGAAGCCGCCGCCCTGGAACTGGCGGTAAAGCTGGGCAAGGAGACCGGCGCCGATGTGGTCATGGCCACGGACCCCGACGCCGACCGTTTGGGCATCGCCGTTCCCGCCGCCGGCAATTCGGGGGACTTTACCCTTTTGACCGGAAACCAACTCGGCGCCCTCCTGGCCGACTACATCTTCCTTTCGTTAAAAGAAACAGGCAAAATGCCCGCAAAACCGGCTATGGTCAATTCCATCGTCACCACAGGAATGCAGAAGCGGGTCGCCGCTTTCTACGGGGCGGAATGTTTCGAGTGCCTTACGGGTTTCAAATGGATAGCCGATATTTGGCGGCGGAGCGAGACTGACGGCAAGGGCTGGACAATCGTGTACGGTACCGAGGAAAGCTACGGCTACCTTGTAGAGCCGGAAGTCCGGGACAAGGACGCGGTTTCCGCCGCCGCCATGACTGCCGAGATGACCCTCTACTGGCGGAGCAAGGGGAAAAGCCTCCTCGCCCGGCTGGAGGATCTTTACGGGATCTGCGGCTACTGGCAGGAACTGGGGATCTCCAAATACTTTCAGGGCCCCCAGGGACCGGCCATCATGAAAGGCATCATGGATGAATACCGAAGGAATCCTCCCAAAACCCTGGGGGGCATCGCTGTGGAAAAGGTCAGGGACATCCTGGAGCCGGCCTGGAAATTCCCCGGCAATCCCGGCCATACGGAACCGGTGGATCTCCCCAGAAGCGACGTGCTCCAGTTCTACCTTGCGGACGGTACGGTGGTAAGCGTCCGGCCCAGCGGTACCGAGCCGAAGATCAAATTCTACGCTTCCTGCTGCGCCGAAGCCGGAAGCGGGGGCCTTGAGGCCGCGAAAAAGGAAGCGGCGCGGAAACTTGATGCCATTAAGAAGGAAATACGGTCCGTCATTGGAGAATAAACGAAACGGTTTCAAAATCCGATATTTTGGAGCCGCCTTTTAATTTTAAATTTTGAGGAGTGAATTTATGAAAATTCGTAACGCAGCGTTGCTATTTGGCTGCTGGATTGCCATATTTTTGTCCGGCGGGTGTTCCATCAATAAAATGGCGACCAAAGCGGTGGCCAATGCCCTGACCGGATCCGGCGCCAGTACGGTTTTTACCGGAGATTCGGATCCCCGCCTTGTGGGGGACGCCCTCCCCTTTGCGATAAAGATATACGAAGCCCTCCTGGATATGCAGCCGGATCACCAGGGATTGATCCTGACCACAGGTTCTCTCTTTGTAATGTACGCCAACGCCTTTGTCCAGGGACCGGCGGAAATGCTGCCCCGCACGGAGTACCGGGAACGCCGGGAAGAACGGGAACGGGCGCGGCTGCTCTACCTCCGGGGCGTCAAAATACTCCGTTCCGGCCTGGACAAGAAATACCCCGGCTTCAACAAGGCCGCCCAGGAGGGGAAGCTTGACGCTTATCTCGCCAGGACGAAAAAAGAAGATGTCCCCTTGTTTTATTGGACGGTGGCAGGCAGCCTTTCGGCGTATTCCCTGGACCCCTTTAACCTGGAACTGGGAATGCGCATTCCCGAACTGTCCGCCATGATACAAAGGGCCTATGAACTCGATCCGGATTTCAACGATGGGGCCATAGACGATTTTTATATCCTCTTCTATGCGTCCCTGCCGCCGTTTTTGGGGGGCGACAAATCCAAGGCGGATGCCCATTTCAAGTTAGCCCTGGAAAAATCCAGGGGAATGTCCGCAGGGCCCTATGTTTCCTACGCCCAGGCCGTTTCCGTACCCGCCCAGGACTATGAAACCTTCAGGAAGCATCTGGAAGCGGCCCTCGCGGTGGACCCTAACGCGAATCCCGCCAACAGACTTGTGAATATCATATCCCAGCGTAAAGCCCAATACCTCCTGGATAACGCGGAAAATTACTTTTTGAATCTGAAAGACGATGATGATTGGGATGATGACGACGACGACTGGGACGATGATGACTGGGATGACGACGATTAAGATGAATGAATTGGCCCGGACCGGGTGGCTTGCGCGGCTTCGAGGACAGGTTGTCGATTCTGCGATATATAAAAATCCGGCTTTTTTGCCGGATACAGTCAGAGGAGAATATAATGAAAAAGTTTGTATGTTTTTTAACCTTGACCGTCCTATTATGGGGAATCTTTGATTCCGAATCTCTCTATGCCCAGAGGAGAAGACCCCAGGGCGGGAAGCTTGTTCTCAAGATAGCCTCCCTGGTGCCGGAAGACAGCCCCTGGGGAAGGGCGATAAACCAGATAGCCGAAGAATGGTACGAAATAACCAACGGTGAGGTGGAACTCCAGGTTTCCCACGGCGGGGTTTTGGGTTCCGAGGCTGCGGTCTTGCAGCAACTCCGCCTGGGCCAAATCCAGGGCGCTGTTTTAACCTCTTCCGGACTCAATTCCATCGCCAAAGGGATTATCACCCTAAGCTGTCCCTTTCTTATTCGCAACGATCAGGAACTTGCCCGGGTATTGGATGAACTGAAACCGGAGTTGGAAGGAATGCTCAACAGCGGCGGTGTTTTCACCCTGTGCTGGGCCCAGGTCGGATGGATCAAGGTCTTCTCAAAAGAACCGGTTTTTGTCCCTGCGGATCTTAAAAAACAAAAGGTTGCCGCTTCGGAAGATGAACTTGAAATGCTCCAGGCTTTTAAGGCCATGGGATACCAGATGATCCCGATATCCCTTAACGAAACTCTCTTTGCCTTGAGCGGCGGCATGGTTGACGCGGTGTATCAAAGTCCTATCTA
>JAITBO010000049.1 GCA_031283505.1 Treponema sp.
GGCCACAAGCGAGTTCGACCCCGACGCGGCGGTTTCGTTTCAGGAGATCGTTACCCAGACGCTCAGTAAGGCTGAGTTAAAGGGCGCGAGGACGATCAAGATGGATGTTGATGAGAATGGCGTGCTCTGGGTCATCATGGAGTACGGCAAGTCGCTGGCGACGCAGGAGGTGAATCAGGCGACCAACGCGGCGAAACTTGCCATTCCGGCAGCGGCGGCGTTCGACGCGGTTGCGCGGATGGACGCGGCGTTCAGCAAGGAAGCGGGCGGCGGCCCCGTCCCCGAAGGCGACTAATCGGGAACCGGGAATAGCCGGAAGCCCCCGCCGCTTGCTAGCGGCGGGGGCTTTTTTGTGGGGGGGAGCGCAAAGGTGCCTGGCACCGAATTTCAGCCGGCCTAATCGGAAAAAATCCTGCGGGATTTCGTGAACCGCTTCCTCCGCTACCCGCTATGGTGCCTGGCACCTTTTACCTTTTAACTGCCGCCTTGAATTCCCCCCTAATCCCGGCTATTATGAGGCGAAAGCGAAAAAGGAGCGGGACAGGATGGCGAAATACCCCTTTGAAATCATCGAATCCAAGTGGCAGAAATACTGGGAAGGGCACAAAACCTTTAAGGCGGAGGAGGACCCCGCCTTCCCCAAGGAAAAACGCCGGTATGTGCTGGATATGTTCCCCTATCCCTCCGCCCAGGGCCTCCATGTCGGCCACCCCGAAGGCTATACGGCCACGGACATCTACTGCCGTTACCTGAGAATGAACGGGTACAACGTGCTGCACCCTATGGGTTTCGACGCCTTCGGGCTTCCGGCGGAGAACTACGCCATCAAGACCGGGACCCACCCGGCGGTAACCACCGCGGCGAACATCGAAAAATTCCGCTCCCAGATTAAAGCCCTGGGCTTTTCCTACGACTGGGACCGGGAAGTAGACACCTCCGGCCCGGAGTATTACCGGTGGACCCAGTGGATATTCCTCAAACTCTTTGAAAAGGGCCTGGCATACGAGGCGGAAAGCCCCATCAACTGGTGTCCGTCCTGCAAGACCGGCCTTGCCAACGAGGAAGTAAAGGACGGCCTCTGCGAGCGCTGCGGGACCAGGGTGACCAGAAAACGCATACGCCAGTGGATACTGAAGATCACCGCCTATGCGGAACGGCTCCTTGCGGATTTGGAGGACCTCGACTGGCCCGAACCGGTCAAGCTCATGCAGCGGAACTGGATAGGCCGCTCCGAAGGCGCCAACGTAACTTTCAAAATAGAAGGCTTTGACGATGCCCTGGAGATTTACACCACCCGCCCGGACACCCTTTTCGGCGTAACCTACATGGTCCTTTCCCCGGAACATCCCCTGGTGGAAAAGATTTCCACGGCGGAGCAGAAACCGGCGGTGGCGGCGTACCTTGAGGCGGCGGCCAAGAAAAGCGACCTTGAGCGGACCGACCTGGCCAAGGAAAAAACCGGCGTCTTCTCCGGCGCCTATGCGATAAACCCCGTCAACGGAAAGCGGATCCCCATCTGGATAGCGGACTACGTTCTTATCTCCTACGGAACCGGCGCCATCATGGCCGTGCCCGCCCACGACGAACGGGACTGGGAATTCGCCAAAACCTTCAACCTTCCTATTGTACAAGTGGTATCCCAAACCCCCAACAAAAATGCCGCAGACGTTTCTGAATGTACCGTCGCCGACGGCTGGGCGGTGAATTCCGGGGAATTCACCGGCCTGCCCACCCAGGAAGCGATCCGCAAGATCACCGCCTTTCTGGAAGAACGGGGCATAGGGAAAAAGACGGTGAACTACAAGCTCCGGGACTGGATATTCAGCCGTCAGCGGTACTGGGGGGAACCCATTCCCATCGTACACTGCGAAAAATGCGGCAACGTGCCCCTGCCGGAAAGCGAGCTTCCCCTCAGACTCCCGGAAGTGCAGTCCTACATCCCCACCGGGACCGGGGAATCCCCCCTGGCCGTGATTCACGACTGGGTGGCCGCCTCCTGCCCCAAATGCGGCGGCCCGGCCAAACGGGAAACCAACACCATGCCCCAGTGGGCGGGCTCCTGCTGGTACTACCTCCGCTACCTGGACCCCCATAACGGCGGCGCCTTCGCCTCCAAAGAAGCGGTAGATTACTGGGCGCCGGTGGACCTCTACGTGGGCGGCACGGAACACGCGGTCCTCCACCTCCTCTACGCCCGGTTCTGGCACAAAGTCCTCTACGATCTGGGCTTCGTGAACACCCCAGAACCTTTCCGGCGGCTGGTGAACCAGGGGATGATCCTGGGAGAAGACAACCAGAAGATGAGCAAAAGCCGGGGGAACGTGATCAACCCCGACGACATCATCCGCAAATACGGTGCAGACTCCATGCGGGTCTACGAGATGTTCATGGGCCCTCTGGAAGTGAGCAAACCCTGGATCACCGCAGGACTTATCGGGGTGTCCCGGTTCCTGGAGCGGCTCTGGACCATAGGGGAAAAAGTAGAAGGGGGGGAGAACCCCCCTCGCTCCGAAGCCGCCCCGGTAAAGCCGGGCTGCGGCTTCTCCGCTACCCCCCCAGCGGGGGCAGCCCCCCCCGCAACGCCCCCTCTGGTCCGGCTTTTGCACAAAACCATCAAAAAAGTGACCGGCGACACCGGAAGCCTCAACTTCAACACCGCCATCAGCCAGATGATGGTCTACTCCAACGAACTTGCCAAGCTGGAAACCGTCCCCCGCCCCCTCTGGGAACCCCTGGTGATCATGATCGGCGCCTACGCGCCCCATATCGGGGAGGAACTCTGGGAAAAGCTCGGCCATGGGGAATCCGTGTCAAGGGCGGCCTGGCCCAGGTACGACGAAGCCCTTGCCGCCGACAGCGAGGTTACCGTTGTGGTCCAGGTAAATGGGAAAGTACGGGACAAGTTCGTCGTTCCTCGGGGAACCCTCAAAGAAGACCTTGAAAAACAGGTGCGATCCCTGCCGGGGGTTCTCAAGTGGACAAAAGACCGGACCATTGCAAAGGTCATCGCCGTCCCGGATAAACTCGTAAATATCGTGGTTGAATAAACCGGTCAACGTTGCCTTGGTTCCGGATCCTTCTTTTTCCTCTCTGGACGATGTTCCTGTAAGATTTTTACATTTTTTTCCGCAACCCGTGATTCCTCACGTAAAAATCTTACCATGACAGCCCGTAGATCCCTCTCAAGAGGATACCAATGTATCAGCATTTTGAATCAAGTTATCAATAGCTCGATTCATCACACCTGTTGTTCCGGCAGATCCGTCTCTTTTTTCAGGGTGAGAAGCGCCGCCGTACTCTCCGCAAAAACATCACCGCCGTCACGCTCAAGCCGCTGAACCGCAAGGCGTCATTGCGGGACTTCGCTGCGATGGCCCTCAGGAGGAAGGCGGAGATGGTACACAGGTGTCTCAGGGATTCGATAACTCATTTGTAGGCATTGTTTCTCAGGAGATAATGTAATTTGGGTAACATTTTCTATTTGAGGCATGGGATCTTTTCGGTAACATTTTTGTTGAGGCATCGCGGGGGGCTGTTTTTTTAACAACTTTGGTATAAACTCCCCGTTAGTTTTGAAGCTGATTCAAACGAATACAATGATATAACTATGGAAATCATGAAAAAATTTCAACACCTTCCCGTTCTACAGTTCTTGCTGGTGCTTCTGGCTTTGTGTTTTTTGACTTCCTGCCGGACCCTGAATTGTCCCAAGCGGCAGATTAATCTTCCTAATAAATATGTCGTTTTTACCTTTGACGATGGTCCCAATCCCCAGGGGGATACCACCGCGCGGCTCCTGGATGTCCTGAAAAAATACCGGATTCAGGCCATGTTTGCCCTGCTGGGAGAAAACGTGGAGTACAGTCCCGATCTGGTTAGACGTATCCGGGACGAGGGGCACTATATCATCAATCACGGCTATTACGACACCTGGGTGGTAACTATGGACCATGAATTTTTCCGACTCAACCTTGAAATGGGTGAACAGGCCATAAATGCGGCACTGGGAGAACCCCTTAATCCCCGGCTCTACCGGCCCCAGGGCGGTTTTTACAAAAAATGTCACGCGAAGATTTGGCAGTCCCAAGGTTATACGCTGATACCCAGTACCGTCCGGCCCTACGATGCGGTAAAAGACGAAAGCAATATGGACCGGATAGTGCGTTCCCTTATGGACAAAATCGAAGATCAGGACGGCGGCGTTATCATGCTCCACGATGGCCGGGATTCCCATTACAAAATAGAAGCGGCTCTGAAAAAAAAAACCAACGGACAGTACAACCGGTCATGGATTTCCGAAGCAGTGGAAAAGTTAATTCTTAATTTGCAGGACAAAGGGTACGCCCTTTCGGGATTTGACATCCTCGAAGCCGCAAAATATAATCCGGAATAACCGGCGTATGTCTTTTTCTGCCCGTTATTATTTGGGGCTGTTCCAAAACCGTGCGCGTTTAGCGCACAGTCAATTAGTTTTGGAACAGGCTCATTTGTTAATCACAGGTTACCCCATACATACAATTCCCGGATTTCCTGCATTTTGACGTTCTTTTTCGCCAAAAGTTCGTGTTGTTGCGGACCACACAGTTCCTTAGTGGTTCATATTATTCTTCCTGCGTAACATGAATGTTATAAGAAAACCGAGAAATGGAAGACCGGCGCCGGTTTTTCCATGTTTCCGTTCCATGATAAAATAAGGACCAGGAGCCATTATCGGGCGTGGTGCACCGCACTTCTATTCGTGGTCTGCCTGTGTGACAGGCAACTGCATTTTGTTTTACAGTGGCCGGCTGTAAGGCAATCTTGGTGGTGATCCACAAAGTATGATAGAGGGGTAATGACAACAGGGACATAAAGAAATACTATGAAATTATGCTAATCACCATAGACATCAAATGCCCCCTTTGCCACAGCCCTAACATAACCAGAAACGGAAA
>JAITBO010000085.1 GCA_031283505.1 Treponema sp.
CGCGCCTTCCGTACCCGCCGCGCGTCGTTCACATCGTCCATGAACCTCCGTACTTCCTCAAACAGCGTCAATCGGCGGTATTCTCTTACCGCCCCTTTTACCTCAGGGTGACTCCTTACCAGCATCGTCATCTCCTCCTCGCTTTTGCACGTAAAAAATCTCAGGTGCGGCCACGCCGCCGTACCGTCATCTTCCCAGGGAAGCTTTCTCAACTCTATTATAACAATCTTCTGTAAATCCGTAAACCGTTCCCCGGTTTCCGTATCCCGAAGCTCGTAGGTCCTGATATACTTCTCACCGGACACCAGCCGGTAGTCAAGGATTATCACGCTGATAACCTGGTGTATCCGCTCAAACCCTTCCCCGCTGTGTATCTGGTCGGCGATCATCCGCCCCTGATAGTAGAGAATCCGGCGGATCATGTCCCTGAAGGGGTTGATCTGGATTTCGACGTGGATGGTCCTGTTCCCTTTGATGATAAACCTCATGTCCGGAATACCCTCTTTGTCCCGTCTCCAGCGGCGGAAAAGCGTGGGGGGGACTACCCGCATCCCGGTGAAATCTTCGGGCGGGATTCCGGTGACGGGTTTGAGGAGAGCTTCGGCATTGTGAATGTTCTTCTGGTCGCCAAAGATGGCCCTGACGATGTGGTCGTTGAGGGGGGAAACGAACTTTCCTTCCCCGGCCCGCTTTTTGTTGTTGTGGCTGATCATAAAACGCCTCCTATACTATATATGGGATTCACCTGCCGATTCGCTTTAATCACGGGGAAAAAAAATTGAAAAAAGTGGAAAAAAGGCGACTATTCAGTCGTTCCCGGATGAAGACTTCCCCGCGGTGTGACGATTCGCGTGGTTTTGGGCTGAAGTCCGGTGATTAAAAAATTCCAGGTAAACGTCTATGGCGCCTGGCTTCAGTGGAGGCCGAAACGTTCCGAAAGTTCTTTTAAATGACTGCCAATAAAAAGCGCGCCATAAACGGTGACAATAAGCCCCATCGTTATCCCGAAGGGAAGCAGAAACGAAGAGGCTGCATCGGGGATCTTGCGCACAAAGTCCATGCCGAAAAGAGACATTGCCAGAGAAATTAAAACGAAAAAGCCTGTGATAACCCAGCCCCGAAAGGAGACCGCGTAGGCCGGATTCTGCTCCTCATAAAGCATCTCTACCGTATCCGCATTGATACGATCCATGATGGAATCCTCCAGCTCCGGAACCAGAGGAAAGAAATCGGAGCGTAAAATGTCACGGACAGCTTCCAGATGCAGGTACCTGGCTGTATAACGGGAACTGAAAATGATGTACACCGCGATTTCCAGCCGGTTTAAGAACGAAAAAGAACAATCGGCCGAACTTCGCATGGAAAAATCGTACATTTTGTCCAAAATAACACTATTCTTCTTTTTTTCAATAACTTTTTTCAATCTGAACCCCCTTCAAAATCCTCCAGCTTGTCCCGCAGCAACTTCTTCGCGCGGAACACATGGGATTTTATCGTGTTCACCGGGAATCCGGTTATTATCTCGATTTCCTGATAGGACCTGTCATAAAAAAAGAAAAGGTCAACACATATACGGTACCGATCGGGCAGTCCCCCCACAGCATCCAGCACTGCATCTCTGGCCACAGCGCGGAGCAGGTTCCGTTCCGGGGTATCCCCGTCAACCACCTGATCTTCCCCGGCAAGACTCCGGAATTCTTTCTTCCGGGTTACGCTATTTACCGCGGTATTGTAGGCGATCTTGTAAAGCCAGGTAGAAAACCTGGAACGACCCTCAAAATACGACAGATTCCGGTAAGCCTTGAGGAATACCTCCTGGGTAAAGTCCGAGGCGTCTTCTCCGTTACGCAGGAAACTCATGCCCATACCGTAAACGGCCCGTTCGTGCCGTTTGACCAAATGCCGGAAACGATCCTTCTGCCCGGCAACAACGCGGACAACAATTGTCTCGTCGTCCTCATCCGATCCCGGTGAATCACACGCAGAAGACGCATTCCCGCCGCCTTTGACCGGCTTGTTTCCGGTTATACGCTCGTCTTCGATCACCGGGTTGCCCATGATAACCTTATCCCGCACGGTTGCATGGCCGCACGGTAAAACCGGCCATGGAACTATGTTTCATGGCGTTCACGCAGCCCTGCCGCGCCGTTTCATTCCAAAATAAATCAGCAACCCTACGCCGATAGAGAGGGGAATAATACCCCCCAATAGAACATAATTAAACCCCTGAACTATCACAAGAAAAACCGTCAGGCTGATGCCCACACTGGTCAGAAGAAGGCCCGTCAGCAGGCTAAAAGAAAGCAGATCGAAATCCGGCCTGGAATAATTCCCGGTCTTGATAAGCAGCATCTTTTGCCGGTGGTTCCACAGAAGGTAAAAGAACACGACCACGGCTCCCATGACGATCCCTACAATGGGAATCAGCGAAATGATCACCTGAACGGCTGTAGATGGCGGTTGCTCCATAAAAAACGGCTCCTTCCCCGTAAAATAGTCAAACCACAGATCGAACACCAGTATACTCCTCCTGGTTTCATACGTCTACGTCTCATTTTCTTTCGACACCCGGAAAGCGGGGCGGTTGCATCCGCTTTGTTTGCGGTCTTCGTATTTTCCTAAATTATTCAACAATAATGTTACACCAAATCCAGGGAAACTGTTTCAAAAACTGAAGTTTTGGAACAGCCTCATTTACAGTGGTTTTCTGGTAATTTGGGCGCATTTCCGGGGCTTTGCGCCGGAAACCGGGCTTTCCGGGGTTTCGCGGTGTCCGCCCATAGCGGCCCCGCTCCGGCCCCGGCGCTTTGCGCTGTGGCTGCCCGCCCCTGCGGGTTAATAACCCCAGAAATACAGGCTGTCATCCATACAGATTCCTCAAAACCACGATGAAGATGAAGAAAATGACGAAATTTAGCCACGGAGGACCGGAACCGCCGGTTCCCTGGAGTTTCACGGGGAAAAAGGCTATATACGGCTATTTTTTCTCTCTTTGTTCTTGTTTCCTCCGGGTAACTCTGTAAAACTCCGTGGTTTTTTCTTAAACCAGATAACGATACCTGAATT
>JAITBO010000206.1 GCA_031283505.1 Treponema sp.
ATCATCCTCAAGGCGCAGGCAGCGAACCTCGAAGACAAACCGAAGTTCCGTCTCATGAAACACCCGCTTGAAAAGCGCCCGGACTTCAGGCTGGCGGAACAGCGGTTCCCGGTTGTTGAGTTGGGTATGGATTTCATACCAGGCACCCTGTTGGAGTACTCTTAACTTTCTCATATAAATATATATGGGATTGACTCGCCGTTTTGCTTTAATTGAACCGAAAAAAAATAGAAAAAAGTGGAAAAAGTGGAAATGAGCCTCCGCGATGGGTATTAAACCAGACTTCCAAATAAAGCCTCACGGTGAATCATCACTCCCGGCAGAGACAAATTTTTATCATTCGCGGAATGTTTGTGGGTCAAGTTTAGCCGCTGCCATGCGGTGGTAATATGCCGTTTCTCCTTCCTTGCTCTTGTGCAGACAATGTTCGCAACGGATGTTTTCCGATGAGTAATACCACACCCCGTCCAGGGGGATAAGAACCCCGCCGTCCAGTACCTGGTATTCCTCCAGCGCCCCGTACTGTTCCGCCCGCGTGAGGTTGTTGTTGAAGGTTTCGGCAAACCAGGCCGGCTCCGCATTGTCCAGAAACCGGGTGATTTGGTTGTTGCCCGAGGTTTCCCGGACATCCGGCACCGTGCCGAAATTCGGCTTAGGAACTGTACATAAATAAAATGCACAGCATTTTATTTTAATTGCTACGAACCTTTGGTTCGATGTAATTAAGGAAATAACATGACCAAATGGCCATGTTATTTCTGTACAGTTCCTAAGCGTTATGACAAAGCCAGACTACCCTTCCAATGGTTCGGCAGCTTGAGCGTGATGGTGGTGATGTTTCCGCGGAGAACACGGCGGCGGCGTTTCTCTCCCAGAAATAACGAGACCGATCTGCTGGAACAACAGGTGTTGATGAATCGGGCTATTGATAACCTGATTCAAAACGCTGATACATTGGTATCCTCTTGAGAGGGACCAAGGGGCTGCCATGGTAAGATTTTTACGTGAAGAATCGCACCGCCCCTGTGAAAGGACGGCAGGGTGGAGGTGTGCCCAGCATGGGCGGTAACCAGGTGGTGAAAGTCCGCTATGCGCTCGGTAGCAGGAAGCAGTGGAGTCTATCTTTGGACTGCGGCCCCTGGAAAGTGGGCGGATTTTCATCAATGGCAGGGAGGCGGTGATGAAGACTCCAGGTCAGGCTAAGACGAAAAAACTCGCTCTGGTCACGGAGGAACGTCAGGGATCATCCCATGCGTTCGGTCAAGGACAATATGCTCCTGGGAAATATTCGGCGCTATGTGGGATCTTTCCGGGAGGAACCAGCGGAAAGTGCTTTTTGCCCGGTAGCTTCTTACTGAATTCTTAGTCTGATCATAACTATTAGGGAGCCTTCGTTCCTGTCCCTGAACAACTTCAGAAACATTCTTTCCATGTCGGCGGCCCGTACCATCATCGCTATGGATATGGGGGCCGTCCTCATCACCGGCGGCGTGGATCTTGCTGCGAGGCGTATGGCGGATCTCGTGGCGGTCCTTTCGGCGTCGTTGCTGTAGGCGGCGGATTATTCCCGGCGTATGTACCCCGATCTCCTTGTACTGCCCTTGCTTGCGCCCATTCTGATTGCCATGGTCGCCGTCTATGGGGCTACGCACCTTTACTTTGACCAAGCCGCCACAGGGCCCAAGCCTATAGGCGGACTGGACCGCAGGTTCAGCGTCCTGGGGAGCGGCTACATAGGCTTTGACGGGGTTTACTCGATTCCCTACATCGTCATGCCGCAGTCGTTACGGTACTCACCTACATCCTGTTCAACAAGACCACCTATGGGAAGAACATCTACGCCATAAGGGGCAACGCCGAAGCCGCACGGGTTTCCGGCGTGAACGTGAGCCGGACCCTGATCATCGTCTACAACATTGCGGGTCTTCTTTACGGTTTGGGCGGCAGCCTGGAGGCGGCACATACCGGCGGGGCTACCAATACTATCCCGACAGTTATAAAAATGTGGCTTTGCTTCCTGACGGGAAATCGTATCGCACAGTGAAGCGCAAGGGATAGAAGCGGAAATCCCGCAGGGCTTTTAGGCGGAACGCCTAAAAGCACGAGGAATTGAAGCGGATAGCCCGGTCCGGCGTGCGCGCCGGATGCGCCCAAATTTACAGGTTTAATCGTATCGGGATACTATGGCCTACCTTCATCAATATGCCGCCCTACTGGCAACAAATCGTGAAGGGCGCCATCATTATCGCGGCGGTTGCCCTGGATATACGGAAGTACCTGACCAAGCGGTAAACGTTCCGTTGGGTCGGTTAAAAACCGGCCAGTACGGACCGACTGATAAAACAGCCTACTTTATTTGGACTAACTCCATCTCAAATACCAAAAAAGCATTCGGCGGAATTACATTACCCACGCCCCGGTCGCCGTAAGCCAGTTCCGGCGGGATAATCACCAGACGTTTTTCACCCTGACGCATATCTAGAAGGGTTTCGTCCCAGCCAGGAATTACCTGCCGGGTTCCCACCTGGAGTTCCATAGGACCGCTGTGGAAATCGGAGTTGTCAAAGACTTCACCGGAAAGGAGCATCCCCTTGTAGCTCACCGCTACGGTTGCCCCTGCCTGGGGCTTTTCTCCTCCCCCCGCCTTGAGGATAGTATACCGGAGTCCCGAAGCGGCCGGGATTAAATCCGGGTATTTGGCCGTGATTTCGGCAATAGCCTTTTCTCGTTGGACACGAGCCTCCGCTATGGCCGCTACGGTTTTTTCCCTCAGCAGGGCGTCGAAAGCCGCCTGGTCTGCATTAAAGTCGCCGACTTCCGGGCCATTGCGGATAATCGTGATCTTTTCGATTATATCACCCTGTTTTATGGCATCCACCACATCCTGGCCCTGGACCACCCGGCCAAAAACCGTATGTTTCCCGTCAAGCCAGGGGGTCGCTACGTGGGTAATGAAAAACTGGCTCCCATTGGTTCCGGGACCCGCATTGGCCATAGATAAAACCCCGGGGCCATCGTGCTTTAGATCGGGATCGATTTCATCGGGGAACCGGTATCCGGGACCGCCCGTACCGTTGCCCAAGGGGTCGCCGCCCTGGATCATAAAGTCGGCAATGACCCGGTGAAAGGTAAGGCCATTGTAAAAGGGCTTGTCCCTGGAAGCATTCATCTTGCCTTCCGCCAGGGCTACAAAATTACAGACAGTCAGAGGGGTTTTTTGGTATTCCAGGCGGACTACGATGTCCCCCTGGTTCGTAACGATCCGGGCAAATAAGCCGTTTCCCAACCCGGCTTCTCTTGACGCCGGGGCCGAACTTTCCGCATCCTTCCGTGAACAGCTCGTCAGGTTTACCGTTCCGACCATAAGGGTCAATAAAATACCGCCGATTGTGTTCTTGCTAAAAAATTTCATATAATAATTCTATCATAGAGATGCTATTTGAAACAATCGTCCGGCGCATAACCGGGATAAACGCATAGACGGGAAAAAGAAATGATACGGCCTCGCACAGGTCTTGCCATAAAAAAACGCGGTTTTGGGAGCGGCGGCCTGCCGCCGAGGATTAGTTATCTCAACCGGTACGGCCGCCTAAGCCGGGATAGTTCATAGTTAGAACATCGTCCGGTCCTACGGTAGTTTGTTTGCGGATGTCATACCAGTTCTCAAGCGCGGAATTTTTTTGAAGTGTGAATTTTACGGCGAAAAAACTTCGTATCAGATACTGTAAAAACTGTAAAATCGGTATCGGCGGACAAAAAGGCCATAAGAAACATGAGTGTAAAGAAGTCGCAGCAAAGCGGCAGATAGCATTTGTTGAAAAACTGTTTGTCGTAACTGAATACCACGATCATAGCTATGCCTGTTCCGTCTGTCAAACAACACACACGGCTTCCGCGCCGAAAGAAAAGCCTGAGCGGGTTATTTTTCGTAGGGTTGATAGCATTGGTGGTGTATCTGAAAGGGCGTTGTCATGTGTCATTCAGGGCGTTACCGGCATTTTCCCGGGATGTTCTGGGGATAGTGATAAGCGGTGGATTTCTTGTAAAACAGATAAAGAAAGGCGGAGGGACGCTTGACGTATCAAGGGCTATTGGAGCGGCTGAGGGGAGAGAAACATCTACACGCGGATCACTTAGGAACTGTACAGTTCCTTACAAAAAAGGAGGCCCCCTGGGGCCTCCTGTCATATTTTTGTCCGCCGGGGTACACCCCTTATTCTTCCGTATTGGTCTCAGTATCCTCCGGTTCTTCCGCTTCCGTAACAATATCCTCTTCCACCGCTTCCGCAACTTTTTCAAGCTCACGCTGTTTCAGGATTTCCTGCATCTGGAGGTCAAGGTCCTGCTGATCCTCATCAAATAGCTTGACGCTCTGGTAACGCTTCATACCCGTACCCGCCGGGATGGGATGCCCGATGATGATGTTTTCCTTGAGGCCCCGGAGGTAGTCCGTCTCCCCCTTGATGGCCGCGTTGGTGAGTACCCTGGTGGTTTCCTGAAAGCTTGCCGCGGAAAGGAAGGAGTCGATGTTAAGCGAGGCCTTGGTGATCCCCTGGAACAGAGGCCGGGCCACCGCAGGCTGGCCGCCTTCGGAGATAACGCGGTTGTTTTCTTCGTGGAACCGGTACTTGTCCACCATCTGCCCGAAGATGAACTTGGTGTCCCCCACCGACACGATCTCCACCTTCCGCATCATCTGGCGTATGATGACGCCGATGTGTTTGTCGTTAATAGATACGCCCTGGAGCCGATACACCTGCTGGATTTCGTCCATCAGATACCGCTGGAGGGTGCTTTCGCCCAGGATATGCAGGACATCATGGGGATTGACGTTCCCAACGCATAAAGGCTCCCCGGCTTCCACAATGTCCCCGTCCCGAACCAAAAGCCGTTTGGTCATAGGGATAAGGTGTTTGTATTCCTTGCCAAAGGCGTCCTGAATGATCATCAGCCGTTTGCCCTTAACGATACCTTTGAACAGCACGGTTCCTGCAACCTGGGCAAGAACTGCGGGACTCTTGGGCTTGCGGGCCTCAAAAAGCTCACTGACCCTTGGAAGTCCCGATGTGATGTCCATAGCTTTGGCGGATTCCTTGAGGGTTTTGGCGATGGTCCTTCCGGCGTTGATCCTCTCGCCCTCATCAACCTGAATATAGGCGCCGCCGGGCAGAAAGTAGGAAGCCAATTCCGTCCCCTCGTCGTCCACGATGAAGATACGGGGCTGCTTGCTTTCAAGCTGGAACTCGGTTATCCGTTTCTCCGTGTTCCCCGTTTCCTCATCGATTTCTTCTTTAAGAGTGGTGCCAGAAATGATGTCTTCGTATTTGACGATTCCCGAAGCCTCCGCGATGATGGGATCCGAGAAGGGATCAAAGTTAGCAATGGTTTTTTCCACCTCCACCACATCGCCCACTTTTACCATGAATTCCGAACCATTCCGGATTTCGATCTTCTGATCTTGGCCGATAAGGTAGAGGTTTCCGTTAAGCGTCATGGCATAGGCGATTTCCGTAGAGAGGATTTCTTTATCTCCCCGCCTGATGATGGGTTCTTCCCGGATGATCCGCTTACCGTCCTCTACCAACAATTCGTCACCGGCCTCAATCTTATATTCCTTCATCACCTTGTTCACTACGGTGTAACCCTTCCTGGTAAAGAGCCGGCGGCCACCGGAAAGTTCCACATGGGCCCCGGATATTTCCCGAATATAGACCGGATACTTGAGGAAGGTCCGGTTTTCCTCGCTCACCTTGGTAGCAGCGCCGCCGATATGGAAGGTCCGCATAGTAAGCTGGGTTCCCGGCTGGCCTATGGACTGGGCGGCAATGGTTCCTACCGCCTCCCCTATATCTACGGACCGGTTGGTGGCAAGGTTTCTGCCGTAACAGCGGCGGCAGACCCCGTGCTTGGCCTCACAGGTCAGTACCGTCCGGATGCGGACGGTTTCAACCCCGGCGGCTTCAATCTGGGCGGCAATATCTTCGGTGATCTCCTCGTTCACGTCAATGATGAGTTCCCCGGTAATGGGATGCTTGACCCGTTCCAGAGTGTAACGACCCACGATGCGGTCGCTCAAAGGCTCCACGATGTCCTCTCCGTCCTTAATGGCGGAATAGGAAATCCCGTTGATGGTACCGCAGTCATCCTCGTTCACCACCACATCCTGGGCTATGTCCACAAGCCGCCGGGTCAAATAACCGGCTTCCGCAGTCTTGAGGGCCGTATCCGCAAGCCCCTTCCGGGCGCCGTTGGTAGAGATGAAAAATTCTATAACCGAAAGCCCTTCCTTGAAGTTGGACCGTATGGGAAGCTCTATGATGTCCCCCGAAGGCTTGGCCATAAGACCCCGCATCCCCGCAAGCTGCCGAATCTGGTTGCGGCTTCCCCGGGCGCCGGAATTGGCCATCATGTAGACCGAATTGAACCCGTCCCGGTCGGCCTCCAGGGTCTTCATCATAATATTGGTAAGCTCGTCATTGGTCTTATTCCACACGTCAACAACCCGGTCGTAACGTTCCTGTTGGGTAATGTGCCCCTGACGCCACTGTTTTTGTATGGAATCCACCTCTTTGTTCGCCCGCTCGATCATCTCGGGCTTTTCCTTGGGTACTACGATGTCATCTACGCCGATGGTGGCACCGAAAACCGTAGCGTACTTGTACCCCGTGGCTTTAATTGCATCCAGCATCTTCACCGTGGTCCAGGACCCCTTCTCACTGAAGATGTGTTCAATAAGCCCCCGGAGTTCCTTGTCCTTGAGTTCATAATTGATGAAGGGAATTTCCGGCGGCAGTTCTTCGTTGAAGATCAGCCTGCCGGCAGTAGTCTCGATGATTCCGCCGGGACCAGGCTTAAATTCCTTACCGGCCTTTTCCCAGATCGGGAATTTCGCCGCCTTTACCTTGATAAGAGCTTCCCGGTTCAGAGCCCCGGACTCTACCGCCATAAGAATTTCGTCTATAGAAGTATACCGCCTGCCCTGCCCCCTGACGTTGGGCTTGATCCGGGTCAGAAAGTTGATTCCCAAAACCATATCCTGGGAAGGGAACACGATAGTCTTGCCGTTCGCCGGGTTAAGGAGGTTCCGGGCGGAAAGCATTAAAGTCCAACATTCCATCTGCGCCGCCTGGGTCAGGGGCACATGGACCGCCATTTGGTCGCCGTCAAAGTCGGCGTTAAAGGCGTGGCACACCAGAGGATGCAGCTTAATGGCCTTCCCCTCTACCAGGACCGGCTCAAAAGCCTGAATACCCAGTCGGTGCAGGGTTGGCGCCCGGTTCAACAGTACCGGATGCTCTTTGACCACCTCGTCCAGGATAGCGAAAACCTCCGGGGTTTCCGCCTCCACCAGCATCTTGGCCTTCTTGATGTTGTAAACCACATCCTTATCGACAAGTTTCTTCATGATGAAGGGCTTAAAAAGCTCCAGGGCCATCTTGGTCGGGAGCCCGCACTGCCACATCTTGAGGTCCGGCCCCACGGTGATAACCGACCTGCCGGAGTAGTCAACCCGCTTGCCCAAAAGGTTCTGCCGGAACCGGCCCTGCTTCCCCTTGAGCATATCGGAAATAGATTTGAGCGGACGGTTGGAAGCGCCCTTGACCACCCGCTTCTTCTTGGAATTGTCGAAAAGGGCGTCCACCGCTTCCTGTAGCATACGCTTTTCGTTGCGGATGATGATGTCCGGGGCGTTCAGAACCTGGAGCCGCTTGAGCCGGTTATTCCGGTTGATCACCCGGCGGTAAAGGTCGTTAAGATCGCTCGTCGCAAAACGGCCGCCGTCAAGCTGTACCATGGGGCGAAGTTCAGGCGGAATGACCGGCACCACATCCAGGATCATCCATTCGGGCTTGTTATGGGAATTACGGAAATTCTCTACGATTTCAATACGTTTGAGGAGCCTCTTATCACTCTTGGCCCCCTTTTCCCTCATTTTGTTCCTGAGTTCCGCAGCCATTTGATCCAGATTGAGGTTTTCCAGAAGGGTGCGAATCGCCTCGGCTCCCATCCCGGCGGAAAAACCCCCGCCGTACCGTTCCTGGGCTTCGTAATACTCCTCCTCGGTAAGAAGCTGCATCTTCTTGAGGTCCGTATCCCCGCTGTCGATGACAACGTACTTCTCGTAGTAAAGCACCGACCGGAGGGACTGTACGGACAGATCCAGGAGAAGCCCCATACGGCTCGGCACGGACCGGTAGTACCAGATGTGGGACACAGGAGCGGCCAGTTCGATGTGGCCCATCCGTTCCCGGCGGACCTTGAAGTGGGTTACCTCCACCCCGCACCGGTCACAGATAACTCCCTTGTACCGTATAGACTTGAATTTACCGCAGTAACATTCCCATTCTTTAGTTGTCCCGAAGATCCGCTCACAAAAAAGGCCGTCTTTTTCGGGCCTGAGGGTCCGGTAATTAATGGTTTCCGGTTTTTTAACTTCCCCGTAGGACCAGGCCCGAATCATCTCCGGGGAAGCCAGTTGAATCATGATCGAATCGAAATCCTGAATATCCCGCATTTTGTACCCCTTAGAAATTTGATTTTTTTATTAATTCTTCATCCCGCTCTGTAAGGGGGATCTGTTTTCCCTTGATGTCGTAGATAGTCATATCCAGCGCCAGACCCCGCAATTCCTGAACCAGTACGTTGAAGGATTCAGGTATACCCGCCGTGGTGGAGGGTTCACCCTTTATGATAGCTTCGTATATTTTGGACCGGCCCGTCATATCATCGGACTTGATGGTCAGAAGTTCCTGAAGGGTATTGGCCGCGCCGTAGGCTTCCAGAGCCCAGACTTCCATTTCCCCAAGCCGCTGTCCGCCGAACTGGGCCTTGCCGCCCAGAGGCTGCTGAGTCACCAGGGAGTAAGGCCCCGTGGACCGGGCGTGCATCTTGTCGTCTACCAGGTGGTGGAGTTTGAGGAAGTAGATTATCCCGCAGAAAATGGGGTTCACAAAAGCTTCCCCGGTCCGCCCGTCTCTAAGAATGGTCTTGGAAGTCACCGGCAACCCCGCCTCCTTGAGTTTCTCCTCGATTTGTTCCGTAGAGGGGGATTGGAAAACCGGCGCGGAGAACCACTCGTCCAGGATACTGGCCGCCCAGCCGAGTTCCGTTTCCAGAAGCTGGCCTATGTTCATACGGGATGGAACCCCCAGAGGAGTAAGGCAAAGGTCCAGGGGCGTACCGTCTTCCATGTAGGGCATATCCTCTTCAGGAAGAATCCGGGCCACAACACCCTTATTACCGTGGCGGCCAGCCATCTTATCCCCTTCCCGGAGTTTCCGTTTTGTGGCAATGAGTACCTTGACCACTTCATCCACACCGGGATTAAGGTCGTCGCCTTCGGTACGCTTGAGGCGCTGTATGTCGATGACCGTCCCCTCAATGCCGTGCTGAACCCGCAGAGAGGTATCCCGGACTTCCTTGGCCTTTTCACCGAAAATCGAATTGAGAAGCTTGAATTCCGGCGTGGTCTCGGTTTCACTCTTGGGCGTCACCTTCCCCACCAGAATATCCCCGGAACGGACCTTGGCGCCCACCCGGATGATACCTTCGGCATCCAGGTTGTCCAGGCTCTTTTCGGAAGTATTGGGGATGTCACGGGTTATCTTCTCCGGCCCCAGTTTAGTCTCCCGAACCTCGGTGATGAATTCTTTAATATGAATTGAAGTGAACAGATCGTCCTTGACCACCCGCCGGGAGATCAGGATCGAGTCTTCGTAGTTATATCCATTCCAGGGCATAAATCCCACCAGGACGTTCCGCCCCAGGGCCAGTTCCCCATTGTGGGTGGCGGGTCCGTCGGCGATGATCTGCCCCGCCACTATCTTTTCCCCCACCTTTACGATGGGCCGCTGGTTATAACAGGTATCCTGATTGGTCCGCTGGTATTTGATCAGCCGGTATACGTCAAGACCCCTGGCATTGGTTTCGGCTATCTGTCTGTCGTCCCCCTTATCGGGCTGTATGGTGATGTCCTGAGATGTGACCCACACCACCGTACCCGCCCGCCGGGCCTTGGCAAGCACCCCCGAATCATAGGCGCACTTCCCTTCCATACCGGTCCCTACACGGGGCTCCTCCGGAAAAATGAGGGGCACGGCCTGACGCTGCATATTGGAACCCATGAGCGCCCGGTTGGCGTCGTCATGCTCCAGAAAGGGGATGAGGGATGCGGACACCGAGATGATCTGCTTAGGCGACACGTCCATATACTGAATGTCTTCGGGGCTCCGGGTGGTGTAATCCCCCTGGCGGCGACAGGAGACCTGCTCGTCTGCGAAACACCCTTTTGTGTTCAGCTTCGCCGATGCCTGGGCGATATAGTAGCGATCTTCGTCCATGGCGGAGAGGTATTCAATATCCTTGGTTGCGACACCCTTGACCACCTTACGATAGGGGGTTTCCAGGAACCCAAAGTCATTCACCCTGGTATAGTTTGCCAGAGAAACGATAAGACCGATATTCGGACCTTCCGGCGTCTCAATGGGACACATACGGCCGTAGTGAGTGTAGTGGACATCCCGAACCTCGAAGCCTGCCCGCTCACGGGAAAGACCGCCGGGCCCCAAAGCGTTAAGCCGGCGTTTGTGAGTCAGTTCCGCCAGAGGATTAACCTGATCCATAAACTGGGAAAGCTGACTGGAACCGAAGAATTCCTTAATGGCTGCAACCACCGGCTTAATGGAAATCAGGTCCTGGGGCTTGATGGTATCGGTTTCCTTGAGGCTCATACGCTCTTTGGCAATTCGTTCCATGCGGCTGAAGGCAGTCTTCATCTGGTTGGCCATAAGCTCGCCCACAGAACGGACCCGCCGGTTCCCCAGATGATCTATATCATCAATGTATTCATCCCCCACATAGACCTTAATCAGGAACTTCATCGTAGCGATAATGTCCTGCCTGGTCAGGGTAAATTCTTCAAGAGGAGGCTGAAAGTCAAATTTCTTGTTGAGTTTGTACCGGCCCACCTTGCCCAGGTCGTAACGCCGGCTGGTAAAGAACATCCCCAAAAGCTCTTTTTCCGCAGCTTCCACGGTGATGGACTCTCCGGGCATGAGTACCGAATACACCGCAGACAAAGCGTCATCCTTGGAAGGCTCGTCCCGGCTGGTATCTTCTTTGACAAACTTGATCTCCTCCCGCTCAAAACAGTTGAGGAGCATAGTAGAATTGAGAGACCCTTCGCCTTCAAAGTCGATGACATCTACGGTCTTAACGCCATTGATAAGAAGTTCATCCACATTATGGGGATGCAGCCTTTCTCCCGCCCTGTAGAGTTTTTTCCGCGCCGCGCCGTCTTCCCCGGCAACGTCTTCCTGCCCGCCGGGATTATCCGTAATCCAAACCGCAGCCGCCAGGACCTTCCCGGAAAATTTTTCCCTGGTCTCACGGTCGTCCTTCACCTCCATGGTTTCGGTCTTGTAAAAAGCCCGGATAATGTCCTCCCTGGTGGTATAACCCAAAGCCCGGAGGAAAATAGTCCCCAGAATCCGTTTCTTGCGGTCTATCTTGGCGTAGATAAGTTCCCGCTTCTGGTCTATTTCAAACTCCAGCCAAGACCCCCGGTAAGGGATGATCCTGGAAGAAAAAATTCCCTTTTCATGACTGAAAATAACGCCCGGCGACCGGTGGATCTGGGAGACCACCACCCGTTCGGCGCCGTTGATGATGAAAGTCCCCCGTTCACTCATGATGGGAATGTCCCCCATGTATATGTCCTTTTGGCGGATTTCACCGGTCTGCTGAAAGATCAGGTTGACCCGGGCTTTCAGGGGCACCGCATAGGTCAGTCCCTTTTGTTTGCAGTCATGTTCGAAAAATTTGATATTTTCTTCATCCAGAATATAGTACTCGTATTCCAAAACCATGTCGCCGTTGGGACTTTCAATGGGGAAGGTGTTACGAAACACCTCCTCCAAACCCTGCAACTCCGGGGGTTCTTGATTCCGCAGTCTTTCCCGCTGAAGAAAACGCTCGTAGGAACGGAGTTGTATATCAATAAGGTCAGGCAAGTCCATGACATCCTGAATATCCTTCCCGAGATAAGTTCTTTTTGCGATAGTCTTTTGTTTTACCATGTATTACCCCCTGCAATTGACTCCCGGGCAAACCGGGTGGAAAAATTTTTAACTTGTAAGACGGCGGGTTCCGGTTTATAAATCGAAACTACCGTTCTCCGTGTTCCCAAAGAAACACCCCAAAAATTCACAAAAGCCCCGGCCAAAACCGGAAGCTTCAGAGACAAACAGAAAAAACCCTTGGGTCTTTTCTGCCATCCCTTTTAAAGAGAAACAAAACTGTCTTTCGCGGCAAACCCGCAAATGCTTTACTGGACTTCAACCGTACCGCCGGCGGCAGTGACCTGTTCCTTGATCTTAGCGGCTTCTTCCTTGGAGACGTTTTCCTTGATAGGCTTGGGAGCCCCTTCCACAAGGTCTTTTGCCTCTTTAAGCCCCAGGCCGGTAACCGCCCGGACTTCCTTAATAACCGCGATTTTCTTGGAATCATCAAAGGCCTTTAGAATAACATTGAATTCCGTCTTCTCCTCGACTTCAGCAACGGCTCCCGCGCCAGGAGCGGCGGCGGCCACAGCCACAGGAGCGGCGGCGGAAACTCCGAATTTTTCCTCCATGGTTTTCACCAGTTCCGAAACCTCCAGAACCGTCATGGACGAAATCGCTTCAATAATCTGATCAGTAGTAAGGGCTGCCATATTATCTTCTCCTTAAAATATACAATTTTCGCGCTTCATACGAAGAACGCCCGGATAACCCGGGTTTACCCCGACAGGACAGCAGCTACGGATTATCTCCGACGAAGCCTGAAGGGATTAAAAAACCATTCAGCCAAACAAGTTATTGGTACTCCTTTAACCTGCCCGGCTTTACGGTTATCGCCTGGTTAAGCCGCGCCACCTTCGGCCTTCTTGTCCCCAACCGCCTTGATGGTACGTACCAGCCGGGCAGGAACATCGTTGAGGGCGGCGGCCAGATTCCGGACAGGACCGTTCATCACCGACATAAGCATGGAAATGAGTTCCAGCTTGCCGGGGAGCCTGGAAAAGGCTTCCACCTGGGCGGCATCATAGACGGCCTTACCTACAAGCCCGCCTTTTACGCTCAAGACCGGAGCCTCTTTGGTAAAATCAAAGAGTTGTTTAGCCACCTCATTGGCATCCTTGGGGGCAATGGCTACTGCGGTGGGACCCGTCAAATAAGCGGACACATCCGGAGCGGCAAGCTGTTCAAAGGCGATGCGGGCAAAATTATTCTTCACCACCTTGAACTGAGCACCTTTGGCCCTAAGATGTTTCCGCAGAGTGGTAATCTGTTCCACCGTCAAACCCCGGTAATCGGTGAATATAAAATCCTCCGATATACTAAAGGCTTCTTTTAGTTCATTTATCGAGGACACCTTCACGTCCTGCACTTTTTTTGCAACAATCGCCATCTGCTACTCCTCGTCCTTTATAGAAACCCACACGCCGGGTCCCATGGTAGAGGACACCGAAACGGTACTAATGAATTCACCTTTGGCATCGGCGGGACGTTTTCGTCTGACTTCAGAAACAACCACCCTGATGTTCTCGGCTACTTTTCCGGTGTCCATAGAAACCTTTCCAACCGTCAGGTGGATCACTCCGGTCTTGTCGGCCCGGAATTCCACCCGCCCCTTCTTGAGTTCCGCCAAGGCGCTTTTAAGATCAAAGGTGACGGTTCCGGTCTTGGGATTGGGCATAAGCCCCCGGCGGCCCAGAACCATACCAAGTTTACCCACGTCCTTCATCATGTCCGGAGTGGCAACCGCCACGTCAAAATCAAGCCACCCACCCTTTATCTTGTCGATCAGGTCCTGACCACCTATATATGTTGCTCCGGCTTCCTGGGCTTCCTTTTCCTTTTCGGCCTTGCAGAAGACCAGAACCCTCTTTTCCGCCCGGAACTGGTTGGGAAGAACCACCGTATCACGCACGGACTGGCTTTTCTTCAGGTTCAATTTTACCGAAACATCTATCGCCTCGTCAAATTTTGCAAATGCAAGGGTTTTTACCATATCCAATGCCGACGTTAAGTCGTAAACGGCGGCGAGATCGTACTTTTTCAGGCTTTCGAGGTATTTTTTTCCGTGTTTCATTTTTCCACCTCAACGCCCATGGACCGGGCGGTCCCGGCAATAATCTTCACAGCCCCTTCAAGATCGTTGGCCGAAAGATCCGCCATCTTCAACTTGGCAATCTCTTCAAGCTTTGCCCTGGAAATCTTTCCAACCTTGTTCTTGTGGGATTCCCCCGAACCCTTTTCAATACCTATAGCCTTCTTGATCAAAACAGCCGCCGGCGGCGTCTTGAGGATAAAGGTGAATGACTTATCGGTGTAAACGGTGATAACCACCGGTATGATAAGCCCCGGTTCCATGCTCTTTGTCCGGTCATTAAACTGCTGGACGAACTGGGGAGCGCTGACCCCGTGAGGCCCCAGAGCCGGTCCGACAGGTGGGGCCGGAGTGGCCTTACCCGCCGGGCACTGAAGCTTGACAAGGGTAGCGATCTTCTTCTTTGCCATAAAAACTCCTTCGTAGTGTGTCCGGTATTCACCGGACTAGCGAGAACCGCACAGGGTTCTCTCCTACATGGCTGAATTTACCCCAAAACAGGGGTAACCGTATTTACTATAATTTCTCCACCTGGAGGAGGTCCACCTCCACCGGGGTATTTCTGCCAAATATACCTACCATAACCTTGAGTTTGTTCTTCTCGTGGTTGACATCTTCAATAGTCCCGGTAAAAGACTCAAAAGGACCGTCGATAATCTTGACCTGTTCTCCGGGGGCAAAGGACTGTCGGGCACGAACAGACCGCTCCCCTTTGATTTCCCCGGACTTTTGCAGGATAGCCCGGGCTTCATCTCCGCTAAGAGGCTGGGGTTTCCGGTCCGCCGGAGTCCCCACGAAACCCGTCACCCCCTGAATCTTGCGGATTTTGGAACAGGCGGCTTTCCATTCAAGATCGGGCATATCCATTTCCACCAAAATATAACCGGGGAGAAATTTCCGGGTCTGGGTACGCTTCTTTCCGTCCCGGACCTCCACCACTTCCTCGGAGGGAATTTTCACATCACGCACAATTTCCTTGTCGAGATCCCCATTTTCGATCATCATGCGGATAGTTTTGTCGATCTTATTCTCGTATCCTGAATAGGTATGAAGGACATACCAGCCGGTCGCCATAGTTTACCTTAATTATTAGAATATAGTCTGCACCCCAAGGAGCAGCAACACGTCCACCAAGCCCAAAACTGCGGCAATAATAACGGTAGATAGAATGACCACTTTGACGGAACTGACAACATCGTCCCGGCTCGGCCAAATGACCTTCCTCAGTTCGGCGTAAGATTCCTTGATAAATTGTACTAGTTTACCCATGCCATCCTCTTTAGTATATAAATCCACTCCATAGGCCAAGTAGGACTCCCTTCCGGGCCTCCGCATCCTGCTTCGGTCCTCCAGGCCGGGGTTCTTTCTAAACCGCCGTCCTTGGCGGTTTACCTGTTCAAGGCTGCGATGTCTCGCCTTGAACAAGGCGAAAAAACCCTTCGAGTCCACCCGGACCCTCTCTTATCTCAAAAAACTCTCCACAGGCCAGGTAGGACTCGAACCCACAACATCCGGTTTTGGAGACCGGCGCTCTACCATTAGAGCTACTGGCCTAGAAATTCATTTAACCTTCGTTTCCTTGTGCAGGGTATGCTTCCGGTCAAAAGGACAATACTTGTTCAATTCCAGTTTTTCCTGCATATTCCGCCGGTTTTTCTTGGTGGTATAATTTTTCCGCTTGCATTCACTGCACTGCAATGCGATGAGTTCAACCACGCTTTTCTTGCTTGCCATATATCCCCCTAAGAGCCATCAGGCCCAAACCCTTTCCGGAAGGCGTCTTCTACCGGAAAACATACAGCCCTCGATCAGAATCGAACTGATGACCTTATCCTTACCATGGATATACTCTGCCAACTGAGCTACAAGGGCATTTTATACTATCTTACTGTGAACTATATGACGTTTTGTAAAAATATCAAATAGGCGGCGTTTAGTCAAGAGGGAAGGCATAGTAAAAGCAAAAAAAACAATATAAAATAACCGGCATGGAGGGAACTATGACGGAAGACAACAAGAAAAAAGGATTTTCAGCCTATATGCCGGTCACATTCCTGATCGGATGTGGATTCTTCACTATGGGTTTGATGGATCCACTTTACGATACCTATGTCCCCTTGTTTCTCAGACGATATATAGGGTCAAACACCCTAGTTGGGGGGATTATGACCCTGGATAACATTTTGCAGCTCTTTCTAATCCCGGTCATTGCCGTCTGGTCTGACCTTACCCGGACTAGGATAGGCCGGCGTATGCCCTTCATCGTGGTAATGCTTCCCATTTCGGCGGTTTTGTTTCACCTGATCCCAGTTATGGCTGCCGCATCCTTTTGGGCGCTGATTGTGGTTCTTTTCGTGTTTAACATTTTTAAGACTTCGGTGCGGGGGCCTGTGGTTGCCCTTATGCCCGATACCATTCCCGGGGATTTCCGGTCCGAAGCCAACGGGGTCATCAACACCATGGGGGGAATTGGGCTTATCGTGGGGACTTTGGCCCTGACCAGGCTCATGAACATACAAGAAGGGCTTCCCTTTACGGTAGCCGGAGGCTGCATCATCGCGGCTACCCTCATCCTGCTGCTGTTCGTCCGGGAGCGTATCCCCGAAAACGCCGGAGAAGAGCCCCACATACGGGTGCTGGATTCGGTGCGGACGGTATTTTCTACTGGGGATTCCAGCATGGCCCGGATACTACTCTCCCTTTTCTTCTGGTTCATGGCCTATGAGGGCGTAAAACCCTTTCTGGGGCTTTACCTGGTGGAAGCCGTAGGAGTGGCCGAGTCGAACGCGGCCCTGGCCCAGGGAATCGCGGGGATTTCCAGCGTACTTTTGGCCATTCCTACGGGTTATTTTGCCCACCGTATGGGCCGGCGGCGTTATATCCGGTTAAGCCTGACCTTCCTTACCCTTATTTTGCTCCTGATACCGGTAACCGGCGCCATAGCCCAGGGAAGGGGGGTTTCTCTGAGCGGTAGGCTGGGGATATTTCTGGTATTGATGTTCCTTTACGGCGCGGTGTGGATCGGAGTTGTAGTAAATTCCTTCCCTATGCTTTGGCAAATGGCGACATTCAGCAACATGGGAATCTATACGGGACTCTACTACACTTTCAGCCAGAGCGCGGCAATTCTGGCGCCGCCCATCACCGGGGCGATCATCGACCTGGGCGGCTATCCGGGAATCTTCATCTTTGGCGGGGTGTGTATGCTTATCGCCTGGTTCATCATGGGCGGCGTGTCTATGGGAGAGGCTGCGGTTCTCCATCGGGACCGAGCACATCGACGACATCATCGACGACCTGAAACAGGGTTTTGAAGCTGTTAAGTAACGGAAAACACAAACGCTGTCCGGAGCTGCCCGGCGAAGCAGCCGCTTTCGCGGCATCTAAGCGGGCAGCTTTTTTATAAAGCCGGGGACCGCGAGAACTACTGTTTTTCCGGTAATACTAATCCGGCAGTATCGTTATGCGTCCTGTTATGCGCCTTCATACTTTATTGGTATTTCCCCGTACCCTTACGCAATCACCCGGCTCTGTATCGGCGAGGGCGGCCCCAGGCGGCCTTTCTCGTTCTGCCAGTACAGGGCGATGTACAGCGGCTGCCCCAGATCGGCATCCCCGAAGGTGAGGATTTCCCGGGGGCGGGTGAGCAGCTTGGAAGCGGTCAGTTCCTTGTGGTCCGCGGGCGGGGGGCCGCCCACCTTGTAACGGGCCACCGCGCCGTTGTAACGCGGCGGGCGGGCGGGGTGTTTCACGATGATTTGCAGGTACTCGCCGCCCTCAAGGGTGAAGGGGACGACCTCCGTGGGGTCCGGCACGTCGGTGCGGTTGGGATCTTTGGCGGGGAGGCCGAAGTCCAGGAGGATTTCCGGCGTTACCGCGTCCAGCGGGTCCGCGTCGAGGTAGGCCTTCTTTATCTTGCGGATGTTCGCCGCCAGGTCTTCCCGCTTCTCCCTGCGGTCTTCCCGGTCGAGCTTGCCCGCGTTGGGGGCTTCGGCGGCGTGGCAGGCGGCGGTGTAGGCCGCGAACTTCGCGGTATTGGCGCTCACCAGCGCGGCGGGGACGCCCAGCAATTCCGCGTGCTTTACCAGGGCGGCGTTGAAGGTCGCGGCGAAGGAGAGGAATTCCGCTTCGGGGGCGGAAAATACGTCATTACTCATGGTTAACCTCTTTTTTGCCGCGCGGCGGCGGCGTTTTGTTTGTTAACGGAATGATAAACCCTTTATCCGGGGAAGGTCAATTTGCCGCCCGGAAATCTTTTTCCTCAGGAGGAAAACTTTTTTCCTTCGGAGGGGAGCTTTTTTCCTTCGGAGGGGAACTTTTTTCCTTCGGAGGGGAACTTTTTTCCTCAGGAGGACAAGCTTTTTCCTCCTGAGGGGAGCTTTTTTCCTGCGGAGGAAAAGTTTTTTTCCGTAGAGGAAATCTCTTTTCCTGCGGAGGAAAAGTTTTTTCCCGCGGAGGAAATCTCTTTTCCCTCACCGGGGAACTTTTGCCTTGGGCCGGGGGAATGCTGCCGGGATGGTTTTTCCCCCTCGCTTTTCGGTGTTACTGCTCAAGGCCGGGGCCTGAAGACGCGCCGGATACGTACCGCGCCGCGCCGCTGCCTGCGCCCTCAGCCCAGATACCGCTTAAAAACGTCTTCCATTGCCAGAGTGACGCTCTTTGTAAGGTCTTCGGACATATGGCTGAGCAATTCTTTGTCATCACCGAGGGCACTATTCTCCAAAAAAAGCTGGTTAACCTCCACGCCGAGGGCATTTGCCAGCTTTGACAGCATATCCGGCTGGGGAAATTTGATTCCCCGCTCAATATTGCTTAAAAAATTAATAGAAATGTCCGCTTTTTCGGATAGATCGGCCTGGGAAAGCCCCCTTCTGGCCCGTAGTATCTTGATATTTCCGCCTAACGTATCCTTTATAGTCTGACCGTCCATGCCTCATAACCTCTGCAACCTCCTCTATTAAATTACAACTTTTTCTTGTTGACAAAACCCAATTAGAACAATAGACTATAACCCTAATAGGGTTACCAGCGGTTTCTTTCGTTTTTTTGGCGGAATTGCGGGAAAACTCAAAACCTGCCCTTGCGGGCGGGTAAACAAGAGGCGTAAGCCCCAAATAGAGGAGGTTTGTGATGAAAAACAAACTCTTTTTCAGAATGATTGCCTGCGCGGCGCTGGCAATCGGA
>JAITBO010000208.1 GCA_031283505.1 Treponema sp.
CAGTTCCCAGAGAGGTCTGACCCCGCAGAGGTCTGTCCCCACAAAGAGACCCGACCTCACAAAAGGGTCTGTCTTCATAGGTCTCCGATGGGGGTCAGACCTCTAAGTAAACGCATATGCCCGTCAGTCCGCGCTGTTCCCGGTATGTCATCAGCGACTGATGGTCCGGGTATGAGCGGAAGGCGGGTTCCGGCAATATGAGAATAGTAAATTTAGTATTGCTTCCTGTATATTTTTTCTGACATAAACTCATTCCAGTGATAACCATTGAATACCGGAGTTCCTAATTCTTTACTATGTATGGAAATACACGAATTTTAGTTTTTTCTGTTTGCACCTGATTTTGGCACGGAATTTGCATATACTTTTATATGATTGAAACAGGACTTTTAAAAAATAATGTCATTTCCCTTCATGTCCCATGGCAATTTGAAGCGGCTGTGGATATTAGCGAACTTAAAACAGAAGTGGTCAGAAAGGCCCTTCATTTTCTTATTGCTTTGAGTCCCGGTGTGGCCGCAGTGAACCGGCCCCTCACCGTTGCCTTGTTAATGATCGGCATCCTCTTTTATACCTGTATGGAAAGTTTCCGGCTTTCAGGTATAACGATCCCCCTTATTTCCTCTGTAACCGCCTTAGCCGCTCGTACCCGCGACCGGGGCCGTTTTGTGCTGGGCCCGGTGACCCTCGGACTGGGTGCCTTGCTTGCCCTGCTCCTGTATCCTTCACCAGCGGCATCCATCGCCATTTACGCCTTGGCCTTTGGGGACGGATTCGCCAGTCTTGTGGGCAAACTCTTTGGCCGTATACGCCCCGCTTTCTTGCTGGGTAAGAGCGTTGAAGGATCTGCCGCCTGTTTCATCGCGGTATTCATCACCGCTTACACAGTCTGTGGAAATTACAGTCTGGCCGTCCTCGCCGCCTTTACCGCTACAGTTGTGGAGGCCCTGCCTCTGGAAGATTACGACAACATCGCCCTCCCCATCGTCGTTGGTTTTGTTGCCCAGGTATTCATGACCGCAACGTAATCCGGCGCCGGTCAATTCACAAAAATCTTTTTAACAGACCCCTGGCGGTGGCAATGCGTATGGCGTTGGCCTGGTTTGTCGCTCCAGGTTTGGCGTACACGCTTCGTACCGGGCCTTCATTTGCCGTTCAGACTCCTGAATACCGGCGGGATCGCCCTTATAGGCCGATGCGCATAAGATAAAACAGGGCGCGGTTTTCCACTTCATATTACTTTTTTTCACGGCCCTGTATACCGCCCAGGGCGAAAAATTCCGCCTTGTTCAGATCCCCCTGGAATAGGCCAACTCCGCACGAGCCAGGGTACCGGTTCCGTAGAGATAACCACCCATGGAGGTGGATGCGTAGGGTACGGCAGCGGAATATGCATCCAGAAAGACATCAATTTCTCCCGGTTCCGCGAGAAATCCCATCTGGATCACATAGGATCCGATATTGCTCTGGTCCATCTGTCCCCCCTTGAAGGGGTTCGGGGTTTTCCTTGTAATGGCAGCCCTGTTCAAACCAGCGGACAAAGTTGTAGTCCCAGGTATACCGCGCGGAAGTAATGCTGAGGATGCCCATATTATGGCAGGCGGCAGCAAGAAACCGGGAACGTTCAGGACTTGAGGGCCGGTCTTTGTAACAGGCGATACCCGTCCGGTATTCCCCGGCGGCTTCTTTAAAACGGTCAAGAAGTGTGAGGAGCCGGACGCGGATAATAAAACGCAAAAAAAAATCCCAATTCTCTCCGTTTTCCGCATTTTCGGCGATCATCCGTTCCGCCATTTCCAGAAAAAAGATGCCGTCACCCGGGGCAGAATCCGGGGAAGAGATTCGATGAGCCTGACAAGGCCCCCATAATCCCGGGCCCTTTCGTAATCCACCGCAGCGTCGGTGAGAAGGTGGTTTTCAATACACCACTGGGCGCCATTGCCGCAGACTTCCCGAATTTCCACACAGGACAGATAGCCCTGTTTTTCCCGCAGAAAATCCAGAAAGAGATAGTGTATCCTGAAGCCGTGGAGGTAAGCGTCAAAACGGATCACCGAACTGAAATTTTCCATGGCGGCGGTATTTTTTCCGCCGGGATCAAGGCGTTCCAGAAAATTCCGGGGCCAGTGTTCAAGGAGGGAAATTTTGATGTGGAATTTCCGGAGTTTTTCTCCCATTAAAAAAACAGCAAAATGCGGAGTATTTTTTTTAGACTTGTTCGATAACCAACCGGGTTATCAAACAAGTCCTGCCCCAAAACCGTGCGTGTTAGCGCACTGTCAATTAGTTTTGGGACAGGCTCCAATGATTATGGATTTCCATTTTTGATTCCCACAATCCCTTTGGCCGCAGCGATCCGCACCGCGTCGGCCTTGTTAACCGCCCCCAGCTTATTGTAGATACTACGAGTAACGCTTTTGACCGTATTCACCGACAGGGAAGATACACTGGCGATTTCTTCCTGGGTCATCCCCTGGTACAGGCTCGTAAGGACCTCCTGTTCCCGGCGGGACAGGTTTGCCCCCTGGCCTAAAAATCCCTCCTGGGGAACGGCGGACCGGTTTTGCTCCGCCACCGCAAAGATTTTTTTCGCGTAACCAGCCGCGTTCCTGCGTACTGTTTCCAGCCAGTCATGGGGAATCGTCGTTATCCTAGCTTTTAACACCGCATCCGCCAGGGCCCGCATATCTTTCCCCAATTCCATAAAGGGCATAGAAATTGCGTTTGATTGGGCTAAACGGCAGGCCTGTTCCAGAGCGGCAAAGGCGCTCTCTTTATCCCGGAGTTGGTAACGGCATACCGCCTCCAGCGCCTTCCCTTCGATCTTTCCCAGGACAAAGGACCAAGGGCTGTTCCTGGTTTTCCAGGTTTCCAAAACCGCCAGGACTGCGGGATACCGCTTTTCGGCAAAATGGTATTTTGCCTTGACCAGAATTTCCAGACCGTAAACTATAGAATTAAAGTCGCTTTCCTCAAAATCGTTCTTTAACCAGGAAGCAAGCCGGTCTGTTTGTCCTATATGGGCATAATACCAGCCGGTAACAATATCATAGTTGGTAAAGCGGGTGAGATAGTATTGTTCGTTGAGTTGAGCCTCCAGTTGTTTGAGTATATCCTGAATGGCCTCATCGTTCCCCAAGGCAAGGTTTATCCGCAAAAGATAAAAGAGGGCCCGGTTTTCGGTGTCGTATTGATTCCCCTTCCGGGAACTTTCGAGAGCCCGAAGGATGAATTGTTCCGCCCCGGATATATCTCCCTTAAAAAAAGCCAGTTCTCCCCAGCATAGATCATCCATGCCCAGGGCGCAGCCACCAAAAGTAACCGACGTGAAGGGAACCGCCGCGCTGATGGCCTTGATGTACCGTTCCATTTCCCCCTTTTCTTCACTGTTTACCCGGCAGAGATAGGACCCCAGGGGAATCATAGTTATGGGGGGACCGGTTTCAAACTTGTTCAGTTCATAGTATTGCCGGGCCTTTTCAAAATAGTGGATATAGTCGTAGTCCCGGGTATAGGAACTGATGTTCATGCCGATAAAGCCCAAATTATTGTAACAGCCCGTCAAAGTCCGGATTACGGTGGGAGTGAGGGGTTGGGCTTCCAGTTTACTGATAACCTTGATCAGTTCTTCCCGGGACTTGTCAAACATTTCAAGGGTCAGGTAAAGCCCGGTCCGGATTACCTGGGCTGTGGCAATTTGGTCGTATATTTCCGCCGGCGCCCGTTCCATGATTTCCAGCAACATCCGGGCAGTCCGGTTTGGCAGTATCGGGGGCAGGGCCTCGACTATACCGATCAACCACTCATAATCCCCCGCCTTCTCGTAATAACTGAGGGCATCCAGTTTTTGGTTATTCGCCGCGCACCAGTCGGCGGTCTTGTGCCATAGATCCTTTTTATCGTATTCCGTCAATTCATCCTGCCTGCCCTTGAGATAGTCGAGAAAAAGGTGATGGATATGGTAGGCGTTGTGATACGTATCAAAATGGATAAAAGAATCTATCTTCTTCATCTGTTCTATAATTGAAGTATCCTCCGCCAGTTCCTCCAGCAAATCCGGAACCAGATGTTCTATGAGAGACAGTTTAATCAGAAAACGCTGTACCGAAAGGGGCAGAGGCGCCATGAGTTCGCTGGCAATCAGTTTAAAGATATTGGATCTCATGGCATAGTTCACATAGGCGGCGCCGGAAGGAGCGTTCTTGAAGGAAAGTCCTGCCAGATGTATGGCAAAGGCCCAGCCTTCGGTATCATGATAAATTGAAGAAACGGTCTGGGACGGCGGGTTGATATTTTGAATGCGGAAATAGTCCATCATCTCTTCCCGGCTAAACCGGAGATCATCCTCGCTAATCCTCCCCACAAGCCCTTTGGAGAGGAGTTTTTCCAGATTGATGGCAGGTTCGGTCCGGGATATAATAACGGACGTGATACTGGAAAAAGGGGTATTGATGGAACGTTCCAGAAACCGCAGAACCGCCTTGTCGTGGAGAAGGTGAAAATCGTCGTAAACGATAATATATTTTACATCGGTCCGTGTTTCCTCCTGGGGGATGGTCAGATACCGCTCAAACTCCCGTTCCGTTTCGGGAAAATTGATAACCGCCAGCCTTTCCGCCGCCTTCTTGTTGCCTACGGAAATCCCGGTGATAAAATTCTCCCAAAAGCGCTCGCCGATATTGTCCCGTTCGGAAAGCTGTATCCAGCCGGTTAGGGCGGGGTAGTTACGGGCAAAGGAGTAGACCGCCTGGGTTTTCCCGTATCCTGTGCCGGCGCAGACGATAACCACCGGGTTCTGTACCGCCTTTTCCAGGAGGCGGTCTATCTGAGGGCGTTTTAGATATATCTGATTGCCCGGAGAGATGGGCACATTACTGTGGAAAAGCTGTTCCGGCATTTTTAATTCTCCCTAAAAAACGGCAAAAATTAGTAACCTTTTGGATAGCTCGTAACATAAAATCCAAGATGTAACAATTTTAAGAATAATTATACTAATTTATGATAATAGTTCTGAAATTTGAAGTATGTCAATCATTTTTTCCAGGTCAGGGCATACAAATTTAACCGCAGAGGGCACAGAGTTTCTCAGAGAAAAAGTGGGGCCTGTCACATTTTGAAGGTTTAGCCTTCTCTTTAATTTTATCTTACGACCTTTTAAGGTTGGGCAAGCCCGGGTAACATTTTTCGTGAGGCAATGCGCGAGGGAACGGTAGACCCCGGCAAGGCGGGCCTGGAGGACATCCCCCTCCAGGCGGTCATAGCCGATATACTCGCGGACGACAGCGCCGTTTTTCTGCTCGACTCGGACCAAAGGTCCGCAAACA
>JAITBO010000243.1 GCA_031283505.1 Treponema sp.
TGGAAGGGGAGGCACTGTCGCACGGGGTAAAAGCGGAACTGACAGGGCTCTGCGCCCTTTACAATCCGGTTCAGTTACAACACCATGTCAACAAGGCCATCCTTGCGTTGCGGGAGGCCGTCGCCGCTCTGTCCTCTTTCTCTGGAAGGGAACCAGCGGCCTAAAGTTACTTTTTTCTAAATGAGGCATCCAGCCCTTCGGTTGCTTTTTAAAATGAGGCATTTCGTACGCCGCGCCGCCTCATCAGCAATTCTCAGTTTAAACAAAGGGCGGGGAAAATGAACCACAACGAGCCTTCGGTTCAACCTCACGAACCAACCAAACGGGAAGAGTTTAACCATGCTGGGATGTGAATAAAGCCCTCTTTCTCCTTATTGCTCTATAAAAACAGCAAAGACAACCCGGGTATCATTCCGAAATTTCGATTTAACGCCTTGCAAAGTGCGGCGATCCTCGGTTACAGTAAAATTATGGGTATTTTGCGGAAAGATCGGCTGTGGAAATGTGTGGTTTTGGCGGTTGTCCTGTTCATCCTCTGTACTGTTTCGGGATGGGGTCAGTACGATTATGCCAATGATCCCGCCTCGCTGGTCGGCGTGAGCCTGAGAGACCTTATCGCCATGTTCGGCGCTCCCCAATCGGTGTATACGACCCGGGGGCCCAATATATGGCAGGACGATGTGGTGTTTGCCTATGGAGATTGGGAATTCTATATATACCGGGACCGGGTTTGGCAGATAAGCCTCAAGGCCGCATATGGAATCAAAATCGGCGAACGGAAGGAAGTGATCCCCCTGGTTCTGGGAAGCGGGGTACAGATTTATGAAGGCTTTACCCTGTATACCTATTCCAACCGCTCGTGGCCTGTCACCCTCAGGTTCAATACGGACCAAAACGGCATGGTAACGGCTATTTTCATTTACCGCGCCGATTTGTAGGAACAGGAATGTCCAGAATTTGCCTCTGTCTGACCGGAAAAACCCTTGCCCGGAATTTGGAGGCGCTGGAAATTTACCGTAAGTACGTGGATTTGGCGGAACTGAGGGTTGACTGCCTTGATCCGGACGAACGGTTCCTTATCCGGCATTTCCCCGAGCAGGCTGGCCTGCCGGTAATCCTCACTATCAGAAGGACCAGGGACGGCGGTTATTTCCAGGGAGGCGAAGGTTCCCGGATCACCTTGTTCTCCAGGGGGTTGGCCTTTGCCGACGCGGACCGGCGGCGGAATTTCGCATACGTTGATCTGGAGGAAGATCTGAATGTCCCGAGCCTGGAAGAAGCGGCCCGAACTTTTGGGACGCGGATCATAAGGTCTTACCACAACGTGCAGGGGGGTGTGGACAAAGACATGGCCGCCAGGCTGCGGAACCTGCGCCGTATAGGGGACGAGATACCCAAGGTGGCGGTAAAGCCCGGCAGTCTGGAAGATACCCTGATGTTGTACGCTGCGGCGGCGGAGACCATGAATTTCGACAAAATCATCCTTGGTATGGGGCTTTACGGGGTCAATACCCGAATTTTGGCGGAAAAGATGGGGTCTTATTTGAGCTATACCTCCGCCATTGCCGGTATAACCGATAAATTCCGGGATATTTCCGGTGAGAATCGCCGGGAAGAACCGGCGCTTCCCCTGGGGGCGCCAGGCCAGCTTAACCCCCGGGACCTTATGGAAGTGTACCGGTTTAGGAACATTACCGCCAAAACAAAGATTTTCGCTATAGCTGGTTATCCCTTAAACGCTACCTCAAGTCCTCCTTTTTTCAACCGGGTTTTTTCCGAAGAGAAATTAGACGCCGTATATGTCCCTTTCCCTGCGGAATCCCTCCCTGTCTTCCTGGAACTGGCGGATTTTCTGAATATTCAGGGAGCTTCGATCACCGTACCATATAAAGAGGAGATACTTTCCTCTCTGTCGAGCCAGTCCGACGAGGTAAAATCTGTGGGGGCCTGTAATACTATCGTGAGAATGCCTGTCGGCTGGGCGGGGTACAATACCGATACCCGGGGATTTTCAGATTCTCTGCTGAATTTTATAAACCAGACTAATCTCCGGGGAAAGAAGATCACCATTATCGGCGCGGGGGGAGCGGCCAGGGCGGTTGCCGCAGAGGTGTTCCGCCTTAAAGGGAAGGCCCTTATCCTTAACCGGACGCAGGTCCGGGCCAGACGGCTGGCCCTGCCGTATCATTTCAAGTGGGGCACGACGGACAGCGAAGGGATAGAGCTGATGGAAAATTTTTCGGACATCATCATACAGACGACTTCGGCAGGCATGGAACCGGATATTGACACTGATCCCCTGGAGGATTACAAATTTACCGGTCGGGAAAAGGTGATGGATATAATCTATAAACCGGAACGGACCCGCTTTCTGCTCCGGGCTATGAAGGCGGGCTGTCCGGTCCTGAACGGCTATGATATGCTTTTCAGGCAGGCCATGTATCAGTACCGTTTTTTTATAGGCAAGGAATTCTCTGCTCATCTCAAGAACCGGATTCATATATAAAATCCGCATACCCTGTTCAAGGGGAGTACGGCGGATGAATCAACAATTAAAGGAATAGGTATGGAACTAAGCCAAAAGGAGATGAAAGCCCTGGCGGGCCGGACTGCGGTAGACGCCCTGGTAAGAAGCGGAATGAAACTGGGCTTGGGCACCGGTTCTACCGCGATTCCTGCGGTAAAGCATATAGGCGCCCTCATGGCCGAAGGCACGTTGAAAGACATCAAGGCGGTGCCCACGAGCTTTCAAACCGTTCTGGAATGTGAAGCTCTGGGAATACCCCTTTTCAACCTGAATTCCCGGGAAATAGGCGGGAGGCTGGACCTTACCATAGATGGCGCCGACGAAGTAGATCCTCGTAACTTCTGTACCAAGGGGGGAGGAGGCGCCCTCCTCCTGGAGAAGATCATCGCCTATGCCTCCGCATCATACGCAATCGTGGTGGACGAATCCAAAACCGTGGACGCCCTGGGAATCACGTTTTCCATTCCCGTCGAGGTGATCCCCGAAGCCCGGGTTCCTGTCTTTCGGGTCCTGGAGAAATTGGGTATGGAACCGGTCCTCCGGGAGGCGGTGAGAAAAGCCGGTCCGGTGATCACCGAGCATGGAAACCTTATCGTGGATGTCCGGTTGAAACAGGCGGCGGACAGCGCCGCACTGGAGGAGGAACTCAACTGCATTCCCGGGGTGGTGGAAAACGGTCTGTTTACCCGCATACGCCCCTCGGTTTTTATCGCCCGCCGGGACAGTACGGTAGATCGGCGGGACTAGGATGGCGGTAGATCGGCACATCAATTTCTTTGAACTGCAAAAAGCCTGCGCCCGGCCAGGCTGCCCCCTCTGCCGCATCGTTGCCGAACGGGCCGGGCGGTATATCGACAACCTGCTCTTTGAGCATATCTCTAACCGGGGTTTCCGGGCAGACTTTCGGGCCGCCGGTGGTTTTTGCAACTTCCACGCCCGGAATCTGGAATCCTTCAGAGACGGTCTTGCGGTGGCCATCCTGGACCGGGACATCCTGGAAGACGAACTCGCCGCATTTAAGGCGCGAAAAAAACGGAAGCTCAAAGGCGTGTGTCCGGTCTGCGAAGAAAGGGACCGCATAGAAAAGGAATACCTCTCCTTCTTCCTGGAGGCGGATGGGGAAAGCCCCGAAGAACGGGAACTTAGGGAAGCCTTTATCGCTTCTCCGGGTCTCTGCGTACCCCACTACGGCAAGCTCCTCCAGTCAGGCGGCCACGTTCCTCCCTGGCTGCGGGAATTCCACGAAAGCCGTTTTGAGGCCCTCCTCCTCAGAACCAGCCGGTTTATCGAATTGTCCGCCTACGGCAGGCAGGATGAATTCGCCGTTCTTTCCCCGGAAGACAAAATGGTCTGGAAAGAGCTGGCCGTAACCCTGCGCGGCGGGGAACGGTAAGCGCTGTGTCCATAAAAAAGGCTGATTCTTTGACATACAAAGAATCAGCCTTTTTCCTGCCGCAGAAAACCTTCTGGTCGGGCAACCCGGATTCAAACCGGGGACCCCAAGTCTCCCAGCAACGAAAATAAGGTCATGCACCTTGTATGGCATTACTTTCACCAGTGTCGCAATTCTTTATAATCTAAACGACCACCGCCTAAAGGCGGTGGTCGTTTAGGTGCGCCCAGCATGGGCAGTAACTTGGCGGTGAAAGTCCGCTACACGCTTGGTAGTAGGAAGTGTTAGCCAAAGGCAAGGGTGTCCATCGTGAGGTGGAATCTGAAGGAAGCCGGAGGCAAAGTCCCGAGCCGACGAACAGAAACCGCATATAAGGCATATGCAGGGCGGACGAGCTTGCCAAACAAAGCAAAGTCCAATACTACCCGAACCCTGCGGTGTAAATGCGGCGGCTGCATGGGATGAAGGTTACGGGCTCTTACCTGGGGAGGTCTGGACGATAGGTGGTGGAACGGAGCGGGAGAGCCCTCATCACAACCCATGCAGAGATGTATGGCTGAACGCCCAGAAGTCAGCGCGGAAACGAAGTTTCCTGCGGCCGTAGTATCAGGAGGGGGAATGTCCCTAAAATAAAGGGAGTACAAGCCGAATGGGAAGGGCCGAACAATGGGAAGTCTCAAGAAACGAGCGGAAGGTGGAACAATGCGGAGAGAGCAGAAAACGGAGAACCTGGAAGAAAGGGAAACCGGCTGCCCTGCGGGGGATAGGGTGGAACCCGAAGGAACGCGGGGAGCGCGGAGCATTGAAACACCGGAAACCGCGGAGGGGGACAATGGAGAAGGGCGAAAGCCCAAAGGTGGACTACTCAGGAGTATACTGGGAATAGACAATCTATTCACGGCGTGTGAACGGGTAGTAAAGAACCTCCCCCGCGCAAGCGGGCTCTTGAGCGGCTGGAGTAGACGGGATGACGGTGGAAGAACTGCAACCGTATCTGATAGCGCACTACCGGGAACTAGGTGAGAGCA